>NZ_JBSQPW010000002.1:0-135105 GCF_055118575.1 Trichococcus sp.
GATACCCCTTATACTTTTGGTTTGGTTGCTAACAAGTATATCGTATCTACATGATTTTTTTTGTTTATTTCCTTATGCATTTCATTTTACAATTTTCCAAAATTTTCAGATGGATAAAAAGTAAATGGTTCTCAGCTCCGGCGAAGGGCTGCACACCGGAGTACGAGGGTAACTTTTAGCCGCAACTCCGGCGAAGGTCTCCTCATCGGAGTTGGCAACTCAGAATATTAGCTGAACTTCGGCGAAGCCGCTGTTCACCGGAGCTGGCGCAACAGCAGCGTCCGCCGTGCTGCACGCACCCGGAAAAGGACAAAGAAAACACGCACAGCCTATACCGGTGTGCGTGTTTTGGCATTCATAGAGTTTTTAAGCAGTTTGGGTTTCCATAGAGGCTGATTTTTCGTCGATCTTGAAATCTTGCTTCCGCAACTGTTTCCGTTTGATCGCGTAGAAAACGATGATCAGCAGATTGAAGGCAACTAGGATCCCCAACAGGATGAATAGATCCATGGAGATGCTGCCGCCGATGCCGAACAGCTGGCGGTAGGCATCGATCGAATACGTCATCGGCAGGTAGGGATGGATCGCCTCGAAGAAGCTGTTGGACAGCTGAATCGGATAAGTGCCGCCGGATCCTGATAGCTGCAGGATGAGGAAAATCAGCATCAGGAAGGAGCCGACTTTATCAAACAACAGATTGAAGAGCATGACGATCGATATCGAGACGAACGCAGTCAAAAGGGTGACCAACAGCGTCTTATCGATCGACGACGGCGCCAAACCGTTCACCTTCACCAGTAGTGTGACCATGATGAGGGATTGGCAGATGCCGACAGCAGAAAGGACTGAGATTTTGCTGGCCCACCAACTGCGGCCATTTTTCGGATAATTCCGAGGAGTGAAGATGTCGTACATTAAGTTCAGACTGATGGCGCCGACGAAGAGCGCAACGGACATCATATAGGGTGCCATCGCGGTGCCATTGTTGGCGACCGGAGCCGTTTCGATCTGGTTCGTGATGACCGGTTCAGCCATCATGGCATAGGTGCTTTCCGTGGCATCGACTTCATTCAGAGCAGCGCTGCCATCCGACAGTTTGGCGCCGAGTTCATTCGTGCCGCTAAGCAAACTGATCAGGCCGGTATTCAGCTGGCTTGATCCATCCGCCAATTGGCCGGAGCCGTCACTGATTTTTTCAGCGCCGGCTGCAAGTTGACTGATACCATCGGTCAGTAGACTGCCTTTTTCGACAAGCTCCGTCGTACCGTTGGCAAGTGCCTCTGTTCCGTCCTTGAGTTTTTCAGCGCCTGCTGCCAGGGGGCCGGTCTGCTCATTCAGAGTCTGCAAGCCTGCACTTACTTGGGTATTGCCTTCGCTCAGGCTCTTTCCACCTTGAGCCAATTGTTCGGAACCGTTGCTGAGTTGGGACAGGCCGTCAGCAAGTTTTTGGGAGCCGCTTTGAGCGCTTCCGATGGCAGCCTGGAGCGATTTGCCACCGGTAAGCAGGGCTTGGGTGGTTGCACCAATCTGGCCGTATCCGGAAACGAGGGTTGTCGCGCCGCCGTAAACAGTGGCATAGCCTGCCGACAGGCCGCTGATGCTGTTTTGGAGTGCTGTCACTTGTTGTGTGATCGCTGAAGCATCAATACCGTTCAAACTGGAAAGTGCGGAGAGATCATTTGTGATCGTCTGTATGGAACTGGATTGTTCATTCGCAATGATCGCCATTTGCGCTGAGACAGCTTGGTTGACAGCCGCTTCCTGCTCGGCTGTCAATTCGGTTCCGCTTTGGGCGATTGCAGCCATGATGGCAGCTGTGTTGCTGGCGGGATCCGCGGCAGCGATGATGGTGTTCAATTCTGATTGGGACGACGAAAGGGTGGTGCTGAGACTATTCAGCTGGGACAATACGGCAGTCAAGTCTCCTGATAGTGCAGATTGCTGCAGCTGGCTGTCGAGTGTTTCGATGCCGGTTTTTATTTGGTCGAGTCCGCCCTGCAGCGCAGCAAGTTTGGCTTGTTGTTCAGCACTCGTGAGATTCGAGTTCAGTGCGGTCAAGCCGTCGGTCAAGGCGGCGCTGCCAGCTGCCAATTGGTTCATGCCGTTGTTCAAATTGTTCATGCCTGTCGATAATGTGAGGCTGTTTGTGGCCAAGCTGGAAAGACCATTGCTTAGCGATGTGCTGCCGGCAGCCGCAGAAACCGCGCCGTCAGTCAGTCGGCTGACACCGGCTTCCAGATCCGGCATTGCGGCAGTCAAGGTACCCACGCCTTCGTTCAATGCCAAGGCGCCCGCATCCAGTTGGCCGACACCATCGAGATAGGTCTGTAGGCCGACAGCCAATGTATCGACACCATCCCTGAAAGTTAGGGAACTGTCCGCAAGCACGTGGAGATTTTCGCTCAAACTTTCGTTGCCTTGCTTAATCTGGGTGGTGCCGTCACTGAGCTGTGCGCTACCATCCGCTGCCGTTTGCATGCCGTCTGCGACCGTCTGAAGTTTATCAAAGATGGTTTCCGCGTAGATGGCCGTCACCTCATCTGAGATGGTATCCTTGATTTCTTTGGCGGCAGAAGCCGTCAGTTTTGAAGCGATATAGCTTCTGCCTGCACTGGTCCGATAAGTTAATTCCATTTGTTTCGGCGATTCATCCAACAAGGTAGTCGCATTTTTAGAAAAATCATCCGGGATAGTGAGTACCATGTAGTAGCTGCCGTCAGCCAGTCCGGCTTCCGCTTCTTCCTGAGAGACGAAATCGAAATCCAAGGAATCGGATTCCTCTAAGCCGGCGACAAGCGAGTCGCCCACAGCCAATGTTTCTTCATTATAATTGACTGCCTTATCCTGGTTCACGACAGCGACCGGCAGTTCGGCCAGTTTACCGTAAGGATCCCACATGGAACTGAGGAAGAGTACGGTGTAAAGGGAAGGGATTAGGCTGATCCCGAACAGGATGATTAATATTTTTTTCGATTTTAAAACAGATTTCCATTCTTGCTTCAACAAGATCGTGCACTTCCTTCATTTAAATTTCTGCAGACAGGATGATGGCTTCCCAATCTACGTTTTCGACCCTGTCCGATCCTTCGACCAAGAGGGAATCAAGTGTATATTTCTGCAAGCGGGCTTTGAATTGCTGCTCTGCATCGAAGAATACTAAGAGGACTTCCTTCTTTTTGTTCTTGATTTTATCCGCTCGCAAGAACACCTTTTCGGCCAGATTGGTGGGGCGGACAAAGCTGTGGGTTCCTTCGATTGCTTCATAGATATGCAGCATTGTGATTTCTTCCGGCATCCGGTTCAATCGGAATCCGCCATCTTTGCCTGACTCTGAATCGACTAAGCCTGAAACGACAAGGGAGCGCATCACTTTCTTGAGATAGGAATCGGAAACTGACAGACGCCTGCTTAGGATAGCGCTCTTGATCGGGCGTCTATCGATTTGAGTCGCTAACATGATCAGTATGCAAATGGCTTGTTCCACGCCGCCTTTCATTTTCATTATTTTCGCCTTCTTTCGTAGATATATTTTATCCATGGATGTATTTTATCGCTCAATAAAGAATTGTTCAAGAAAAAGTTTATGATTGTGATGCAAAAAAATAACCGAGCAAGCCAAAAAGGCGGTTTGCTCGGTCTTTTCCTTAATTATCAGAATATTTCAATTTTGCGTTTAGTTGGAGGAGTAGGCTCTTTTTTAGGAAGCACCAAGTTCAAGACGCCCTCCGTCAAAGTAGCTGTAATATCTTCGTCGTTGATGCCTTTCAAATAAATTTCCCTGTGTACGGAACCCGAAGAACGTTCTTGGCGGATGATTTGCCCTTTATCGTCTTGTTCGACTTTTTCCGATTTGCGGACGGCTGAAATGGAGAGAATGTCGTTGTCATAATCCACAGTGATATCCTCTTTGGCGTAGCCCGGCAGATCGGCTGTCACTTGATAGTTGTCCTCGGTTTCATGTACGTCCAATTTTATTTCCTGGAAAAAACGATTTTGGAACATCGATCCGGTGTCCGACAGCAGGTCGAAGAAACTGTTGCTTTTGCGTAACTCATTTGACATTTGAAAAATCTCCTTTCTTTTAATTGAAGCTTTTATTCACCCTCAGTATAAACTTACGTGCATCGGAATTCCACTGAAATGATTCCGGTTCCAAACAGCGGAAATGAAGCAAAAGCTGATTCCAAACGGGTTCTATGGTAAACTGTTAAAGGAGTTTTGAGACAGTGAACGCCTCACACCGCGTGAACGAGAGAGACCGAGAAAGGGTAGTATTTATGAAAAAAATTGAAGCGGGCAGTCTTTATCTGAAACAGCATCGGAATCTTTTCCAGTGTCCTATCTGCAAAGGGAAATTTGAGACGGTGGAGGGGCATAGCCTCGTCTGCGCAAATGGACATCATTTTGATGTATCAAAAAAGGGAACACTGCATCTGTTGATGAAGGGCGGCCAGAATGAATACGGCAAAGAGATGCTGTCGAGCCGGAAAAATTTGGCGGACACCGGCTTTTTCCATCCGTTGCTGGATGCCGTCTATGCCCATATCGACAAGCCGGAGACGGCGGCGGTTCTGGATGTCGGTTGCGGGGAAGGATCGCATCTGCATTATTTGACCGAAAAAGGCTTGAAGGGGACAAAAATTGGATTTGATATTTCGAAGGATGCGATCCAGTTGGCGGCCAGCAACTTTTTCCCGGATGCCTTCTGGTGCGTGGCCGATCTGGCGCATTCACCTTTTGCAGAAAGTGCCTTTGATGTCATCTTGAACATCTTCTCACCATCGCAGTACCAGGAATTCGACCGTGTTTTGAAACCAGACGGTAAGGTCATCAAAGTTGTGCCGAATGCACAGTATTTGATCGAGTTGCGGGAGCAGTTGTATGCCTTGGATACGACAAAAAGAGAGTACGACAATCAACAAGTGGTTGACCGATTCTACGATATTTATCCGGATGCTGTCAGTGAAGAAGTCATCTATACCGTGGATCTTGATGCTAAAAGCTATGGCTGGTTGATGGAGATGACGCCACTATCATGGGGCGCATCTGAAGAATCACTAGCAAATGCATCGGCAAATCCGTTGAATTCTGTCACTGTGGCAGTCACACTTTTGGTCGCCAGCAAAGCTGTCTGATTTTGGCGTAACCGGAACATAGCCCAAGTTTCCGAAAAATATTGACACAGCGGTGTGATATGCTATAATACGTATATCATTTTGTAGCCATTATTATCGTTTTGTTCCACAAAATGACCTTGACCAACGTATCGCATTCGCCGTGCCTGACACCGAAACGATACGTTTTTTTGTGCGTATTTTCGCAATCTTTTTCGGACCGAACGAAGGCGCCGAACGGTAAAAAAATACTGACTGTCAGGAGCATGAAAAAATGAATTTTGCCGCATTGAAGGCTGAAATAATAGAAGAAAGCAAAAAGTTGGGTATCGATAAACTGGGTTTCACGACTGCCGAACCTTTTGAATATATGTTGGAAAGTCTGAAGGAACAACATTCAAAGGGCCACACTGTCGGTTTTGAGCACCCGGTTCTGGAGGAACGGATCTATCCGGACCGGATATTCGATAACCCGCAAGCAATCCTTTCGATTGCGTTGGCTTACCCGAGCAGAATGACCGAAAAGGCGGAGCGGACGCGCGGCGAACGTCGTGGTAATTTTTCGCGCGCTTCCTGGGGGACCGATTACCATGTCATCCTCCGCGATAGGATGGACCGCTTGATTGTCTTCATCCAGGAAAAAATTCCGGAAGCCCGCTTCAAGCCGATGGTGGACACGGGAGAGCTGATTGATACCGTGGTGGCACAGCGGGCCGGATTGGGATTCATCGGCCGCAACGGGCTGTTGATTACGCGCGAGTTCGGATCTTACGTCTATTTGGGGGAGATCATCACTGATATCCCTTTTCCTGCGGATGACCCGGGTGTCTTCGGCTGCGGGGAGTGCACGCGTTGCGTGGACTTCTGTCCGACCGGAGCGATCCTCGGAAACGGCCAACTGAACCCGAACATTTGCCTTTCCTACCAGACGCAGACAAAAGGGTACATGCCGGAAGAATACCGCCAAAAAATTGGCCATGTCATTTACGGATGTGATATCTGCCAGCAAGTCTGCCCGTATAACCGCGGTATGGATCATCATTTACATCCCGAAATGGAGCCTGAACCAGCAAGCGTCACGCCCGTGTTGCAACCGATGTTGACGATTTCGAATCGGGAATTCAAGGAGCAGTTCGGTCATCTGGCAGGCTCATGGCGCGGCAAAAAACCGCTGCAGCGCAACGCTGTCATCGCCTTGGCGAATTACCGCGACCGGACGGCGATTCCGGAACTGCTGCGGATGGTTGAGCAGGATCCCCGGCCGGTTCTGCGCGGGACGGCTGCTTGGGCCATCGCGGAAATTGTGCGCGAAGCCAATCCGGAATTGTTGGCTTTTTTCTCCGAACGACTTATAATCGAAACGGACGAAGAAACCAAAGCCGAAATGGAGAAGGCTTATCTGAAAATACTTGATATCAAAGAAGCAGATTAATCTAACAGAATAAAGGAGTCTCACTTATGACCAACCATATCGTACTATTTGAACCGCAGATCCCTGCGAATACAGGCAATATCGCGCGCACTTGTGCTGCAACCAATACAACTTTACATCTGATCGAACCTTTGGGCTTTTCAACCGATGATAAGCAGCTGAAACGTGCCGGGCTTGATTATTGGCATGACGTGAACATCATCCATCATGCGGATCTGGCGGCTTTTCTCGACTATTTGGGCGATCGCCAGCTCTATCTGATCACCAAGTTCGCCGACCGCATCTACAGCGAGGCCGACTTCACGAAGGACGAGGACATCTTCTTCATCTTCGGCAAAGAGACGACGGGCCTACCTGAATCTTTCATGCAGGAAAACGCTGAAAAATGCCTGCGCATTCCGATGAACGATGAGCATGTACGCTCCCTGAACCTTTCGAACACAGCCTGCATGGTGGTCTACGAGGCGTTGCGTCAGCAAGGATTCCCGAATCTGGAATTGACTCACACGTATGAGAACGATAAATTGAAGGGCTAAAGCCTCACCCAGTTGATAATTTCACAAAAAGAATGGCCAAAAGCGAAAAAGCTTCGGCCGTTCTTTTTTTATTTCCAGTGACTAGGTATAATGGATGTAACGTAAAATTGAAAAGGGGATGGAATAATGGATAAAGCTGCATTATTGGCCTTACAGAATGGATCGGATGTCCGCGGGATTGCGATTTCGACGGAAAAACAGGAAGCGACGCTTACGGCGGACAAAGTGACGCGTATCGGTTACGGTTTCGTGGAGTGGTTGCAAAAAGATAAAAATATCAATCTGAACAGCGAAAAGAAAGTCAAAATTGCGATCGGACAGGATAGCCGCTTATCCGGAGGAGACATCAAAACTGCACTGATGGCTGGGATGGCGCCTTTTGCCATCGAAATCGTCGATGTGGGCCTTTCCACTACACCGGCGATGTTCATGTCGACGCAGTACAAAGATTACGCGACGGATGCAGCGATCATGATCACCGCCAGCCATCTTCCTTTTGAATACAATGGACTGAAATTCTTCACTAAAACAGGTGGAGCGGAGCACGAGGACATCGAGGCAATTTTGGAATACGCCTACGAAATACCGGAAGCATTCGCTGAAGAAGAACAAACCGCAGTTGTGACCGAGATGGATCTACTTTCGACTTATGCAGCCGATCTCCAGGAAAAAATCCGCAAAGGCATCGCTTCAGCGGAAAATCCTGAGAAACCATTGACTGGACGCCACATCATCGTGGACGCCGGTAACGGAGCGGGCGGATTCTTTGTGGAACGGGTGCTGCAGCCTTTGGGGGCCGACACTTCCGGTAGCCAATTCCTGGATCCGGACGGCACTTTCCCGAATCACGTCCCGAATCCGGACAACAAAGCGGCAATGAAGAGCATCCAGGATGCGGTGATCGCAAACAAGGCCGATCTTGGGATCATCTTCGACACGGATGTGGACCGTTCCGCGATCGTCGACAGCGACGGAAAAGCGTTCAACCGCAACAATCTGATTGCGTTGATTTCGGCGGTGTTGTTGAATGCAGAGCCAAGTGCGACAATCGTAACAAATTCCGCGACTTCTTCCCATCTTGATACATTCATCACGGGACTTGGCGGGGTTCAGGACCGTTATCTGACCGGCTACCGGAATGTCATCAATCGCGGCATCGAATTGAATGAAGCGGGCATCAATGCAGTGTTGGCGATTGAAACGAGCGGACATGCGGCGCTGAAAGAAAATTATTTCCTGGATGACGGTGCCTACCTGATTGCAAAGCTGCTGATCGCAGATGCGCAGTTGTCAACGGAAGGAAAACGCTTGGGTGATTTGATCGCGACACTTGGCCAACCGGCGGAAACGATGGAGTATCGCTTTACGATCATCGAAGAACCGATTTTTGAAGTGGGTAATGCCATCATTAAGGATTTTGCGGCTTTCATCGCTGCGACCGAGGACATGGCATTGGTTGCAGATCATCTTGAGGGCGTGCGCGTGAATCTGAGTGGCCAGTACGGGGAAGGCTGGTTCATCCTGCGGTTGAGCCTTCATGAACCGTTGTTGGTATGGACAATCGAAAGCGATGCAGTCGGCAAACTGCCGTTGATCGCACAGACCGTGCTGCCTTTCTTCAAAGGGCGTCCGGAGTTGGATACAGGGCATCTTCATTAAGAAATCTCATCAAAAAAAACTTTGCGACAGGCGTTCAAAAGCCTGGTCACAAAGTTTTTTTTGCTTATTCGGTTACTTCGGGTTCTTCATTTTCTTCCGAATCTGCAGATTCGACTTGGTTCTTCATTTTCTTTGTCGTGAAAATGTCGATGACAATGATTGAATTTTTTTCTTTTTGGATCGCCTTGAAGCGGTAGCCGTGGTATTCGATTTCTTCGCCTTCCTTGACGTCATACTTTTGGTCGAGCAACCAGCCGCCCATCGTATCCACGTTTTCGTTGTCGATGTCCAAGCCGAAGAGGTCGTTGACATCGTCGATCAACATGCGGGCGCTGATGCGATAATGGTTTTCGCCAAGCATGATGAATTCAGGTTGATCTTTCGTCTCGAAATCATCGCTGATGTCGCCGACGATTTCCTCCACGATGTCCTCCATCGAAACGAGGCCGCTTGTGCCGCCGTACTCGTCGATCAGAATGGCGACTTGGTTGTGTTCCTTCTGCATCTTCACCAAAAGTTCCTTGATCGGAATCGTTTCGATGACCGTGATGACCGGGCGAACGAAATCGGTGACGGTGAATTTGCTTTCGTCCTTGTTTTGGACTGCTTCGACAAAGGCGGCAAATACTTCTTTAGTGTTGATGACGCCTACGATCGAGTCTTTGTCCTCGCGCATGACCGGATAGCGGGTATACTTTTCCTGCTGGACGACATTTGCGATATCGCTCAGTGACATGTCGAAGTCGACCGCTACGATTTCTGTACGCGGAACCATGATTTCGCGCGCCATCCGCTCATCGAAGTTGAAAACATTTTCCACGAATTGATACTCTTCACGATTGATTTCACCGCTCTTCAAGCTTTGACTCATGATCAAGCGCAGTTCTTCTTCGGACACATTGTCGTCCGATTCGCCGATCGTTTTCATCCCGATCGCTTTGGAAATGCCGTTGGCCGTCTTGTTCAGCACAAAAATCAAGGGAAACATCAAGCGGTACCAAATATTCAACGGTCTTGCGATACGCAATCCCATTTTCTCCGTGCGGCTCAAGGCAACGTTTTTGGGAACGAGTTCACCGATGATGACTTGGATGGAAGTCAAAACAGCGAAGGAAACAACGAAGGACAGGATGGTCGCGATTGCATCGGGAATCGGCAAGTTACCGAAAAGCGTATCGAACAGGCGCTTAAAGGTAGGGTCCCCTAACCAACCAAGGGCAAGAGATGTAATCGTAACCCCCAGTTGCGTCGCTGAAAGATAGCTGTCGAGTTTAACGGTCATATTTTTTAATAATTTTGCTTGCGGATTTCCTTCTTCAACCAGGAAATCCAGCCGGGAAGGACGGATCCTCACGAGCACATATTCGGACACAACGAAAAAAGAAGCAATGAAAAGAATGAGGAAAAATAATAGTAAACCGGTTGTAATTGACATAATTGATTGCCTGCTTCCTTTATAGAGAGCAGACTTCACCTCCTGTGAAATAATGATCCTGAATAGGAAATTTCTTCACGAGATCTCTGGTTTCACGCTGAAACAAATGAAAGCGACCAAAAGAATCCCTGAAAATACGCGTTTTCGAAAATTCTTTTGGTCTACAGATGGTTGTCATCTGATGCGTTCTGTCCCACTGGTGCCACCTACCTTAATAATTATTTAAGCAAAATTCGGTTAATTCAAAACGATACTTATGCTAAAATTATAAATCAAAATAGAGAAATTGCAATACGGGAGCATTTCTGCGACTTAAGTGGGTTTCTTATTTGAGCGATTCCTGTTACTATGATACGGAATCTGTTATTGCAATGTGCTTTCATGTGAAAAGCTTAGGTTGTGTCTCCACTGCCACGCGCACCGCAAAGGCATTGCAGCAAGCTGGGGGATGTATTAAATGAAGAAGGATCAAAAAATGCAAAATAAACCATTTAAAGAAATCTTGAAAGCCGGATGGGCCCGTTTCAATGAGAAACGCAAGAACCTCTGGCGGAAATACCGGATCAACAAGTTTATCATCTTGTTTTTGTTGATCGGGACATTGATCAGCAGCACTTATCTAGTATTTTTGGCTAAGACCGCCAATGTCGAAAATCTCAAGGCAGGTCTGGAACAGACAACTGTCATCTACGATCGCTATGGCAATGAAGCCGGGGAACTCTATTCGCAGAAAGGGACATTCGTGACGATCGATCAGATTTCTCCGAATATCCAGACTGCCGTCGTTTCAACTGAGGATAAACGCTTCTATAAGCACACCGGTGTTGACCCGATCGGAATCGGCCGTGCCGCTGTAGGTTTCGTGCTGAACGGCGGAAATATTGTCGGTGGGGGTTCGACGCTTACCCAACAGTTGGCAAAAAATGCCTACTTGACATTGGATCAGACATTGATCCGCAAAGCCAAAGAGCTGTTTTTGGCATTCGAAATCGAAAGTAAATACACGAAGGATGAAATCCTTGAGATGTACCTGAATAACGCTTACTTTGGTTCCGGGGTGTGGGGTGTCGAGGATGCCTCGCAGAAATACTTCGGAAAACCGGCGAGCGAAGTCAGCTTGTCGGAAGCAGCGATTCTGGCTGGAATCCTGAAGTCGCCGAGTTACTACAATCCAATCGACAATAAAGAAGCGAGCATTGCTAGAAGGAACACGGTTCTGCAACTGTTGGCGGACAACGCGTTCATCGATCAAGCTACCGCTGATACGGCAATGGCTGAAGACATCAATGTGGTGGGTACCTATTACGCAAACAGCAGTTACAACTATCCCTACTATTTCGATGCGGTCATCGACGAGGCCGTCAATACCTACGGCTTGGATGAAGAGGATCTGCTGAACCGGGGCTACAAAATCTACACCGGTCTGGATCAGGATTATCAGATTCAGATGGATAATGCCTATGCGAATGCCTATCTGCCGACCGCGGAAGATGGGACTCTTGTACAGAGTGCCTCTGTGGCTATGGAACCGGCAACCGGGGATGTACTCGCGGTTGTCGGAGCGACAAAATATGAAGGTTTCCGGACCTATAACCGTGCAACGCAGATGCCAATGGCGCCTGGTTCGACCATCAAACCATTGTCCGTCTATACACCGGCTCTTGAGGCCGGATACGCAGTCGATGCGGAAGTGATGGACGATGATTCCTTGACTTACGGTGATGATGCTTATTCTGTTTCGAACTATGACCGGAACAGCTTGTATGACACTTTACCGATGTACCAGGCGATTGCCGAGAGCAAGAACACCTCTGCAGTATGGCTGTTGGATAAACTGGGTATCCAAAGAGGAATCTCCAAACTGGAAGATTTCGGAATCTCGATCGGCGAAGCGGATGAGAATTTGGGCGCTATTGCGCTCGGTGGGATGAGCAAGGGCGTGACACCGGTGCAACTGGCCAGTGCCTATACGACTTTCGTGAATGAAGGGGTGCGCACGCAAGCACGTTTCATCACGAAGATTGTCGATGCGACCGGAGCGGTGATCGTTGACAATACCAAGCCGAAGACGAACCGGGTTACGACCGCCGCGGTTGCGGAAGAAATGACAAGCATGCTGATGGGCGTGTATGCAGATGGCGGTACTGGGGCATCGGCGCAACCATCGAACGGCATGGTGATCGCCGGCAAGACCGGAACGACGGAGCTTGATCGGGAAACAGGCTACATCAAGTCACAATGGATGGTAGGATACACACCGGATCTTGTTGTTACTACCTGGTTGGGATATGATAAAACCAATGAAATGTATAATCTTAACAATGCCGGCAAGACGATGGCAAATTTATACAGTGCCGAGATGGGGGCTTTGCTGTCGATCAGCCCGCAGACAGAATTTGCCGTCGCTGCTGCCGAAGAAACCTATGATAGCGGCATCATTAATGGGCTGAAAAATGGCTTGGATGAGTTCATGAATGACATGGGTTCGTTCGGTCAAAGCCTAGGTGAGGGTTCAAAAAAATTGTTCGATTGGGCCAACGAGGCTTTCGGGCAGTAAGAATTGATTTAAGGGGAAGACAGGCTGTGACGGCTTGTCTTTTTTTTACATGCTTGTTGAAAGAGAGTCCGATAATTGTAGGGAATCGGACAAGTGGAGAGCGAATGACCTGCGTGTTGTCCGATAAGGCGGAAGAATCGGACAAAGAGCGGTCGTTCTCGTAATAGTCCTCTTAGTGCTCGATTTCTATCCGGGATTCATCACGCTCTGCAAAAACGACTTTTCTCACGCTCTCCGTAAACGCGATCTGATTCGCAGATACCACTAACGTTTCACACCCAGCTGTCGTCCACAAAAGAGGTGAACGGCAGCTGGATGCTCCAACGCACGGGTATCTAAGCGCGAATCATCACGCTCTATTTTCCGAACATATTTTCGTGTTTTTTGATGGCTTTATTGTTCGGATAATGTTATAGTTTATGTAATATGCGAATGGAAGGAATGAGATAATGAGTAATATTTATGATACAGCTTATGAGTTGGAAAAAAATCTGCGTGAGGCTTCTGTTTTTACGGAGTTGTCTGCAGCTTATACTGCAATGAGAGAAGATCAAGTTGCGTTTGAATTGTTTGAGGAGTTCCGTAATGTGCAAATAGGACTGCAACAAAAACAAATGACTGGCGAAGCGATCACTGATGACGATGTGGCTTCTGCTCAGACCATCGCTGAAAGAGCATCCGGCAACGAAGTTATCCAATCTTTGATGGCTAAAGAGCAACAGTTGAGCCAATTGATGGAAGAAATCAATGCCATCATCACAAAACCGTTGCAAGAACTATACGCGCCTGCACAAGATTAAGACTTAATTTTTGACGACAAGCTGTGACCATTTCCGAAAGAATGGCCGGATGATAGACAAGGACAGGATTCAACGCATTGCCGATCAATGCCATCCAACGTCTTCATCCGCTATTTGGAAGAAATGGCGCAGCTTTTTTGATGCTTCTAGGATCATATAAAAATTTTTAGAATCAAAAGTGCGTCACCGTAGGTTTTTCACAGGATTGCAAAATATTTCATGCATCCAATATAGATGGCTAGCTTCACGGGTAAGCCCTTCGGAAATTAGATAAATCTGTCCTATTGCGCTCTTCGATGCTCAGTCGGACAGATTTCCTAAATTTCTTTCCGGGCTGAACGAACCCGTTCAGCTTTTCTTATTTAACAGATTTAGCATAGAATGCAGAGAGAAGGACAGCTTGTGATTACATTTATCCATACAGCGGATCTCCATCTGGATAGCCCTTTTAAAGGAATCAAACAGCTGGAACCGCAACTTTTTGATGCGATTTACCAGTCCACTTTTGCTTCTTTTCGGGAATTGGTGACGCAAGCCATCTCGGCAGAAGTCGATTTTTTCCTGATCAGCGGGGATATCTACGATGAGGAGAATCAGAGTGTGAAGGCGCAGGCTTTTCTGAGGGATGAATTGGGACGTCTGGATCGGGCGGGTATCCCGGTTTATTTGTCGCATGGGAACCACGATTTCCTCGGAAGGGAGTCGCTTAAACTGCAGCTTCCCGGAAACGTAACTGTCTTCGAAAAAGAGGTCACCACCGAAATTTTGACTACGAAAGCAGGAGAGCGGGTGGCTATCACCGGCTTCAGTTACCCGTCCAGATGGGTTGAAGAGCGGATGATTGTCGATTATCCGAACCGGAATCATACAGTGGATTACCACATCGGGATGCTGCACGGCTACCTCGAAGGGTTGAACTCTTCCGAAGGTGTCTATGCGCCGTTTTCTTTAGGCGAATTGAACACGAAAAACTATGATTATTGGGCTTTGGGACATATCCACAAAAGACAGCAGCTTCAGGAGGCTCCTCCTGTCGTCTATTGCGGAAATACGCAAGGGCGTAATCCGAACGAGACGGAAGCAAAAGGTGCGTATTTGGTGACACTCCGGAAAGGAATGTTACCGACATTGACTTTTCTCCCAACGGCGCCGATTGTTTGGGAAAAAGAAATGATGTCGTTGCGTGGCTGTAAAACTTTGAATGATGTGCTTGCGCGCATCGAGGAACGTATGGAGCAGCATCGTGCTATGAGTGAATCGAGCGTACTGTTTTCGTTACAGTTTACAGACATCCAAGGGCTACATCCCGATGTCGTCAAAAAAATCGAGGACGAAGAGATACTGGATGGTGTCCGACAAAGGTTGGAACAGCCTTTCATTTACCTGTACCAGTTGAAAATAGCAGTCGATACGGAAAAAGAACTGTTTTCGTTCGATCAGGTCATGAAGGAAAGTTTTTCGAAAAGTTGGACGGAAATCAGCGGAAATGACGTATTCTATCAACAGCTGGACAACTTTTTCCAGCATCCGCTCATCAGGACCACTTTCCCTGATTTAAAAAAAGACCGAAGCTTCAAAGAGGAAGCGTTGGCGGCTGCCAAAAAGAGGATCGTGCAGGCCGTCGCGTTTGAGGAGGAAGACAGTGAAGATACGGAAGATTGAAATATACGGCTACGGAAAATGGGTGAACCGAACCTTTGATGATGTGCAGGATCTGCAGGTCTTCCACGGCAAAAACGAAGCCGGCAAAAGTACCTTGTCATCCTTCATCAACAGTATCCTCTTCGGGTTCCCCAATGCCCGCAAGAAAGATCAGAATCTGTACGTTCCGAAGCAAGCGCAAGCATACGGTGGTCGCTTGTTTTTGGCGGACACGCGGTTCGGTGATGTCATCGTGGAGCGGGTGAAAGATCGCAATAAGGGGCAAGCAGTCGTTACGCTGGCAGATGGCGTGCAGCAGACGACAAAAAATCTCGGGCGGTTTTTATTGGGGATGGACAGGGAGACTTTCGAGTCCCTTTATACATTCAAAATAGACAGCTTGCTTTCCTTGAAAAAAACTCAAAAAGAAGATCTCAATCATTATCTGCTGAGCATCGGCACCAGTGGGAGTGAACGCTTGCTGCAATTAGCGAAAGAATACCGGGACGAAGCGGCGAAACGTTTCAAACCGACAGGCAGCGTCCCGCCATTGAACAAGAAAATACAGGCTGCTGAAAAACTGCAAAGGAAGCTTCAGCAAGCAAAAGCGAAAAATGCGACTTATGAAACGTCGCTGCTGCATTTGTCGGATAGTCAAAAACAGCAGGCCGAACTATTAGCCCGTCAACAGGAACTGGAGCAGGAACAAACTGCAATCGCAGAGAGCTTACGGTTGGCGGACAGTTATCAGGAGTGGAAACGGCTGAACAAGGAAATCACGGCAGTCGATTACAGCGAAGTGCCGGAAGATGCCCGCTACCAATGGCAGAGCCAGCAGGAAAAAATGGCCACTTCGATCCAAGCGCAGACGCAGCTTCAGGAAAAATTAGCGCAAATGCAGAAACAGTTGGGCGAATTTGTCCACGTGGAATGGTACAAAGAGCACCAATCCGATTTTGCTGCTTTGCAGCACAGTGTCGCCAAAACGCAAGCGGATCTGAATAAGATCACGTATCTGGAAAATGAAGTCAGCAACAACAAAGCCGATTTGGCCAAACAAAAAATGGCCTTTGGGTTGAATCTGGCCCTTCCCACACCGGAGCCGCTTAAGGAAGAAGAACGCGTCCGACTGCAGCGGCTTGCCCAGGACTTCAAACAGATCGAAGAACAACTACTGCGTTTGGACCACAACATCGGCTTCCATGAGGACCAGCTGGAAACGCTCCAGAAAGAAGAGACGCGTCTCCAAAACGAGAAGTTGGCTGATGATGCTTATGCGGCGCTGCAAAGCGATGTGCAACAGCCGAGCCAAAGGAGGCCTACGCCTGCAGTTACGAAAAAAAGTCCGCTCGGCCTGTTGTTTGTGGCTGCAGCTGTATTTCTGGTCCTGTCCTTTGTGCTGGCGGATTTCAGGGTAATTGCTTGGGCGTTGTCTGCTGTGCTTGCTGTCGGTGGTGCTATCCTGACCAGAAGAAAACAACAGACACGAACGAAGGACGTTGCCTCCCCAGAAGGCTCCCCCGAAAATACGATGGAGCAATTTCTGAAGCAGGCTGCCGTCCGCGAAAGGATCTCGGCAATAACAAGGGAGCTCGAAGAGTTGCAGGATAAATTCCTGGAGCTTTTGAACGACCGTGAAGAGCTGGAAGAGCGCGGAAAGATGCTCAAAACCGAATGGGAGATCTTCCTGCAGCAGAAAGGCTATCCGGCCCGTATGACGGCACCGGAACTCCTGCAATTGGATCCCGGTGCCGTGTTGGCGGAGAAATCCACCTTGATCATCAAACAGGAAGCCGAAATGGACGATCTGAGTCTCGCTGTGGATAAATGGAACGAGCAGACTGCGTTCATCCGCAGCCGTTTCCATTTTGAACATCTGACGGTTACTGAAATGGCCGCACGCTTCCCCGAGATACTGAATGCCGTCGTTTTGGAAGAAAGCATGGCTGCAAATGTTCAGGATAAAATCAACGAACTGAAGCAAGAGTTGGAACTGATCCAACGCGACCTTGCTGAGTCCCATCGACAGCGGCAGCAGCTCTTGGATCAGGCCAACGCAAAGACCGAAGCCGAGTTCTACCAGTTGCTGGCGCTGAAGGAGAAGCAAGAACAAAATCTCAAGCGCAAGGAATTTCTGGACGAACAGGTCAATGGCCGCGAGCAACTTCTGGATCGATACGGCGATGCGAAGAAAAGTACGGGCCTTTACGAAAAGAATGAACTGGAAATGCAGCAGCTGAAGGCAGAATTGTCTAGACTGCAAAGAACGGAAGTAGAACTGAAGCATCAGCTGGAACAATTGGAAGAAGGCGGGACATACAGCGCCTTGCTGCAGGAATTTGCTTTGGCCGAAACCGAGCTGAGGGATCTTGCCGTCGAGTGGGCCGGCTTGGTCACTGCCGGAGAATGGATAGAACGGGCACTGCGGTATGGAAAAGAGGATCGCCTGCCGCTGATGCTCGACGATACGATAACCTTCTTCAGTCGTTTGACGGAGGGTGCATACACCGGCATCGCGTTCCAAAAGAACGGTATGAAGGTGCAGCGTAAGGATGGAACAACCTTTTTCCCGAATGAATTGTCGCAGGGGACGGTGGAACAGTTGTACATTGCGCTGCGGCTGGCGTTTGTGAAGAACACTGCCGATATCGTCAGCATGCCGATCTTGATTGATGATGGTTTTGTGAACTTCGACGAGGACAGGAAGAACATCATGTTTACTTTGCTGGAGGAGCTGAGCGAAGACGTGCAGGTACTCTTTTTCACATTCGATGACGCTTGCGTTCAACGTTTTTCACAGAAACAAGTATACATGTTAAAATAGGAGTGAAAGGGGCTGACAGGGGTGGCCAAAAAAATATACGAACATGAAATCGATGATAATTTTGAAATTTATGTACTGATCAAAAGTGCGGATATCCGCCTGGCGAAAAACGGCAAGAAATTCATTGCCTTTACTTTCCAGGACCGCAGCGGTCAGATCGATGGGAAATACTGGGACGCAAAAGAGGAGGACATCCAGCAATTCCAAGCTGGTCAAGTCGTTGCCGTAACCGGCAAACGGGAACTGTATCAGAACAATCCCCAACTGCGCATCACAAAGCTAAGGCTCGCTAGGGAAGGGGAACCAAGCCGACCTGAACTTTATATGGAACGTGCTCCGTTGAAATCGGAAGAAATGGTGGAAGAAGTCAGCCAAATCTTGTTTGAGATCACGAGCGCGCCGATCAACCGGATTGTCCGGCATATACTCAAAAAATATCAACGGGAATTTTTCGAGTATCCCGCTGCGAAGCGTCATCATCATGCCATCGTGGGCGGACTGGGTTTCCATACGGTATCGATTTTGCGGATGGCGAAAACGGTCATTCAACACTATCCATCAGTCAATAAGTCTTTGTTGTACGGGGGCGTGATTCTCCATGACATCGGAAAAACGATTGAGTTGAGTGGTAGTATGTCGACGGAGTATACCCTGAAAGGGAATCTGATCGGGCACATCGTCCTGATTGATGAAGAAATCACCAAAGCCTGCCTGTCTTTGAACATCGATGAGGACAGTGAAGAAGTCATCCTGTTGAAACACATTGTTCTGGCGCATCACGGCAAACAGGAATTCGGCTCGCCGGTAACGCCGCATCTCCTGGAAGCCGAAATTATCCATCACCTGGACAATTTGGATGCTTCCATCAATATGATCGATACGGCTTTGTTGCGCACGACGCCAGGAACGTTCAGCGAGCGCATTTTCGGGTTGGAGAACCGCAGCTTCTATAAGCCGCTCTTTGTCCAACCTTCTGAAGAAGGGCAATAACAAAAACACGCAAGTTACCGGAATCAAGAGCCGGTAACTTGCGTGTTTTACATTATAGTTATTAGTTTGCAGATTCGGATGTAGCTGATTCCGCTTCTTCAGTTGCAGAAGTTGCTTCTGAGCTAGCTTCTTCTGAAGTTGCAGATTCGGATGTTGCGTCTGATGAGCTTGTTTCTTCAGCAGGCAAGAATTGATCGATCGCTGCTGCCAGGTCTTCGTCTTTGATTTCAACGTTCGCGGCTTGGACGATTGTGGACATTACGGATGTCAGGTAATCATTGTCGGCAAGTTTTTCGTCCATCATCACTGTTTCGATGTTTTCGCGTTCTTCTTCCAATGTTCCTTTTTCTGTCTTCTCGATCATTTTGATGATGTGGTAGCCGTATTCGGTAGCGACTGGTGTTTGTGTCACTTCACCGACTTCAAGCGCATAAGCAGCTTCTTCGAATGCTGCGACCATTTCGCCTTTTCCGAACAATCCTGTTTCTCCGCCATTTGAAGCTGTTCCGGTATCAGTCGAGTTGGCTTTTGCCAATTCAGCGAAATCCGCGCCTTCATTGATCTGGTTGATCAAGTCTACAGCAGTCGCTTCATCCGCAACCAAGATATGCTGTACGTTGATTTGTGGTTGGTAAGCTTCATAATAAGCCTCCACTTCTTCATCCGTGAAAGTCGTTTCAGCTCTGACAGCTGCTTCGATCAGTTTGTTCAAATATAAGACATCCTGGTATTCGTCTTTATTTGCAAATCCTGATTGTGACAAGATGTAGTTGAATGTTTCTTCTCCGCCGTATTGTTCGATGGTAGTCAACAGTTCAGCTTCCGTCTCTGCTTCCAACTCATTCTTGCCGATCGCATCGTTCAATACGTCGATCAAGATCAGACGTTGCAAGACGGTTTCACCGATCGAGGCCTTCATTGCTTCATATAATTCATCTTTCGTGACATCGCCTGCTGGAGTCGTTGCGACAGTTTCGCTAGTCGCGCAGCCTGCTAATGTGATGGCCGTCAAGAAAGCAACGGACGTCAATGCAAATTTCTTTTTCATGAATGTGGCACTTCCAATCTATTTCTATTTATCTATCCCATGAATAACCATTTATAAATATATCATAAACGCCGTGATTATGGAAAATATTCCTTAAAAACGTTAGCAAACTTCTCAGAAAATTCATATCTGCAGATAGAACCGGAAGTATACAAATCATCTGCGTCCAGTCGTGGCAGATTGCTCATAATGCCAATATTTGGTATCATAAGCTGATAAAAAGAAAGGAATGGGGGGAACTTTGTGAAATGTGAAATGAGTTCTGCGTTTTGCCAATGGCTGGAGATCAACAATTTTCATCTGAAAGTCGAGAGCACGTTGGAAAAAAGTTTGCAGACGAACCATAACCTTTCTCTGAAAGAGTTCTACGTCCTTTATTTCCTGTCACAGGAAGCGGATCAAAAACTGAAACTCCAGGATCTGGAGGAAAAGGTCGGTTTAAGCCAAAGCGCAGTTTCGAGATTGGTCAGCAAATTCGAGGCGAAGGGCTGCGGAGCACTGGAGCGGAATGTCTGCGAGCAGGATCGGCGGATCATCTATACGTCCTTGACGAAAACTGGTGCCACGAAACTGGCTGCAGCGGCTGCGACGGTGGAGCAGGTACTCACGGAGTCTTTTTCGGAAATGCCAATCCAAATACTGTTTAAACAAGATGATATTCAAAATAAGTAGAGCTTCTTGATTGGAGTCTTTTTGATAGGAAGTAAAAAAAACGACTTGCCAAATGACCGATGATCCGGTGTGCATTTGGCAAGTCGTTTTTTTAATGTACATTATTGTGATGGCCCATCTGTCGTTGCAGGCATTTGCGATTCCATGCTTGCAGAGACTTTTTCCATATCATCAGTCAAAATGGCAAGCTTATCGTTGATGCGGTTGATTCTTGGTTGGGCCTGTTGCGTAAAGCTTTCAATCGATTTGGTGACTTCCTCTGAAACGGCATTGACGGAAGCCAATCCTTCGTTGGTCAAGGATTGGATCGCTTTGCGCAAACCTTGAACGCTCTCATTGAGATCCTCTACCGCAAGTGTGTTGTCCTCAAGGTAAGCTTTTGCTTTCGCGCGGTTTTCTTTTCCGCTGCGCGGGGTGTTCAGCAACCCCAGCAGACCGCCGACTACCGTACCGAATACTATTCCTTCCATAAATGAGCGCATATCTATTCCTCCAGACTCTCTTTGATGGATGCTACTACTTTTGCCAATTCTTCCTGTGAGTATTTTCCTTCATGCGTTTTCCATTTCAAACCGAAACCATCCGAGTCCGAATCTTCATAACGCGGCAAGAAATGGATATGCGAATGAAAAACAGACTGATAAGCTATCGAACGGTTATTGTTCAGAATATTCAGCCCTAAAATGTCATCGCTGGAACGTTCGATTGCGCGTGCGATTTTAGGGACGCGCGAAAAGACTTCCTTCGCCAATTCTTCATCATATTCAAAAATATCAGCGACATGCTTCTTGGGTACCAGCAGTGTATGACCTTTCGTCACTTGAGATAAATCCAGAAACGCAATGACGACATCATCTTCATAGACAATGCTGCTCGGGATTTCGTGGTTCGCGATTTTGCAAAAAATACAATCTGTCATAGGCTCGACCTCTTTCTGTCCATTATCTACTTTATTCTATAGCATAACTTTATCATATTTGCGTTTTTTTTGATATCCTGAGGGCAAAATGGCGCTTCTCTCAGCAAGATATTTGGGATGGGGCAAGGCTGTGCTATAATATAAGGCACAAACGCATGCGAAAGGGACGGTTAAATGTCACTATTATTGGAGAATGTCACGGGCGGCTATACACAATTGCCCGTCATAAAAAATATAAATTTTGAGGTCAAAGCTGGTGAACTGACTGGATTGATCGGATTGAACGGAGCAGGCAAGAGTACGACCATCAAACACATCATCGGTCTGATGATGCCTTTCAGCGGAAAGATTGCGATCGATGGCCGGACGTTGCGCGAAGATACGGAGCGTTATCGTCAGTCCTTCGCTTTTATTCCCGAGACGCCGGTGCTTTATGAAGAGCTCACTTTACGGGAACATCTGGAAATCACGGCAATGGCCTACGGAATCCCGAAGGCAGTTGCCATGGAAAAGGCGATGCGCTACATCCGGGATTTCCGTCTTGAGGACAAGCTGGATTGGTTTCCTGCTTATTTTTCAAAAGGCATGAAGCAAAAAGTGATGATCGTTTGCGCGTTCATGCTGGATGTGCCGGTGTACGTCATCGATGAACCATTCCTTGGGTTGGATCCGTTGGGTATCCACTCTTTCCTGGAGATGGTCAGGGAGAAAAAGGCGCAAGGTGCAGCTATTCTGATGTCCACGCATGTATTGGCTTCTGCCGAGAAAGAATGTGATAATTTCGTCCTGCTGCACCATGGTGAGGTCAAAGTGACAGGCACGATGGCAGACCTGCAGCACGAAATGGGCATGCCGGGAGCAAGTCTCGATGAGCTTTACATCAGCTTGACGAAAGAAGTGGATCGACCATGAATCTGGAAAGTATCTGGAAAAGAAGGCAACAACTGCACCTGAAAAAATTCAGCCGTTACAGCAAATATATCTTCAATGATCATTTCGTCCTTGTGCTACTATTTCTACTGGGCGCTTTGGCTTACCAATATTCCGAATTTGTGAAAACAGTGACGCCGGATTTCCTTTGGGGAAAGCTGCTGATAGTGATCATTTTTTCCGGCAGCATTTTTATCGGGAAGCTGGCTACCTTTTTGGAGCCGGCCGACCATGTATTCCTTTTGGCTAAGGAAAAGGAATGGGGGGGCTATTTCAGCAAAGCAAAAAAATATAGCTTGATCCTTCCGGCGATTCTCTTGTTCTTTGTGGCAGCCGCGGCAATGCCGATGCTTTTTGCGGGAAGAACAATCGGAGCAAATGATTTGCTGCCGATTTATGCAACTTTGCTTCTCTTAAAAATCGTCGATTTGGACCTCCAGGAGTTGGGTCTGAAGATAGGCGATAAGAAGATCCGGCGAAAAAACAAACTGTATCTGGCAAGCGCGGCGATATTATCGGTCACTATCGCGATATTTTTCAATCCATGGGTTGCGTCGGTACTTGTAACGCTGTATACTATGTTTCTGCGTAAAAAAGTACAAGTGGCGTATGAGGCGCGCTATCCGCTCTATCAATGGGAGCAGATGATCGCCTCGGAAGAACAACGAAAAGCACGCGTAAACCGAATCATCAATCTTTTCACAGATGTTCCTCAAGTGAAGAGCAAAGCAAAAAGAAGAAAATATTTCGACGGCTTGTTGCGTCAGATTGAAGGCAACAGCAATTCCTATCAGTATTTATATGCGCGGGCATTTTTGCGCGGGACAGATTACAGCGGCTTGTTTTTCCGCTTATTGGTCATCGGAGCGCTGCTGCTTCTGTTTACGCCATCAGCCGGATTTTCTCTAGGCCTCAGTCTGTTGTTCCTTTACTTGACAGGCTTTCAGCTGTTGCCGCTGTATTTCCATTTCAATGAGAATATGCTGTATCGGTTATATCCGACGCAGCACGAAGATAAATTTGCCGGATTCAAGCATTTTCTGGCTTACCTATTGGGAGTGGAAGGCTTCTTCTTTGCGGGAATCATCTTCATCAATAACAGTTGGCAGATGGGCTTGGCTGCAGTCGGCTTGAACGCCGGTTTCGTGTGGCTATTCATTCAGTTTTATATAGGCGGCCGTACTCGAAAAAGAGAAACGACAAATTACTGATCTACAGATTATAATAGATTCAGTTCCGAAACCATATGGAATATTCTTGACTGAATATGTAAAGAAATCTAAAATAAGAATTGTACGCGAGTGAGAACCGTTGCGCTTTCAGAGCTAAACGAGCTACGTCGCCAAATGAACAAGTAGCGCATGAACAGAAGAGCAGACCGAGATAGCTGGGGCTTTCGTCCCGGCTCCTTCTTTTCAATGATATAAATTTATCAAATTAAAAGTGCATCACCTTTGGTGCTTCACAAGTTTGCAAAATATTTCATGCACCTAAAAAGATGTCTAGCGGTCCAAGCCTGCCTCTCGGAAATTAGATAAATCTGACCCATTGCGCTCTGCGATGCTCATTTGCATGGGAGTCTTAGGGATTCATCCCTTAGATTCCCAGTACAAGGTGACCGCAGGGAACGTTGCGAGGCCAGATTTCCTAAATTTCTTTCTAGGCAGGAGCGGGCTTGTACCGCTTTTCAAAATTAATGACAGAGTAAGGAATGAGCTCGATGGATTATAAAATGGACTCAGGGTGGCGGCTACATCCCATCGGAGGAGACACAGGACAAGCTTATATGGGCACCAGAGCCGAGGAAAGAGTCTTTTTGAAAAGAAACTCTTCACCTTTCTTAGCCGCGCTTTCTGTTGAGGGGATCACGCCGCGGTTGATCTGGACCAAACGGGTCGGCAATGGGGACGTCCTGACAGCTCAAGAATGGCTCAACGGCAGGGAGTTGAATCCGGATGAAATGAGAGGGCAGAGCGTTCGGGATATCCTGCATCGCATCCATCATTCCGAAAACCTCCTGAAGATGCTTCAGAAGGTAAAAGGCGAAATTTTCAACCCGATCAATTTCTACAACCTGTATATGGCGGATCTGCCGGATGACCTTAAATCCAATTCAGTACTGCAACAAGCTGCTGAATATGTGAAGAACAGCATCGCCAGCATCGACGACTCGCAAAAAACGGTCTGCCACGGAGACGTGAATCGGAAAAATTTCCTGTTGGATGAGGAAGACCGGTTGTATCTGGTGGATTGGGAAATGGTCAAAATTGCCGATCCGTTCTCGGACATCAGCACCTTGCTGGTACAATACGTTCCCCATGAAGAATGGAGATTATGGTTGGAGCAGTATGGCTTGCAGATGAATGACAATATGGAACGCCGTTTGGAGTGGTACAGCATGATGGTGTGCCTATGCCTAATCAAAAAGAGCCATTCCCAGGAACGCAATGTGGAAATGAACCAACTGATTCTGTTGCTGAAACAACTCTATCAGAATCGCTTGAACAGTTACTTATGAAATCCTCTTCGTCATCATACGAACGGAAAGGATTTCTTTTTTTGAAAAAAACAGATAAGAAAGAGGAGAATTATGCGCGTAAGAAATAAACCATGGGCTGCCGAAAAATTGGCTGAAAGTACCCAATATGTTGTGATGGAACCAGCGGATTGGAAAGGGAAATGGCAGGAACGTTTCGGCAATAGCCAACCAATCCACGTGGAAATCGGCTCAGGCAAGGGACAGTTCATTGTCGAGATGGCCCGCATGCACCCGGAAGTGAATTATATCGGAATCGAACGCCAGACTAGCGTGGCGGTCATGACACTCGATAAAATGATTGAATCAGGTCTGAAAAATGTCCAATTGCTGAATACGGATGGAGAGAATGTAGCAGATTTCTTTGAGGCGGGCGAAGTGGATCGCGTTTACCTGAACTTTTCCGATCCGTGGCCAAAGTCCAAACATGACAAACGCCGCTTGACCTACAAAAAATTCCTGCAGAACTATGAACAGATCCTGGTTTCCGGTGGTGAAATCCATTTCAAGACGGATAACCAAGGCTTATTCGAATATTCGTTGGCGAGCTTCTCGCAATACGGAATGACTTTAAAGCAAGTGTGGTTGGATCTGCACAAGAGCGACTTTGAGGGAAACATCATGACGGAGTACGAAGCGAAGTTCTCTTCCCGAGGAGACCGCATTTACCGCGTCGAAGCAGCGTTCCCGAAAAAAGCAACGGCTGTTTCTGAAAATTAGAACCCAGACAAAAAGGAAGGAACGAAGCACTCGCAGCTTTGTTCCTTCCTTTTTCTGTTTTTTTACAATTTATAAAGATCCAAGATAGTTCCCGTGTAGGCGTCAGCAATGAATTCGTATTGCACCAACACGCCGTCCTCTTTGCGGGATATGCCACCGTAATACACATCCGTCTTTGAAGAATAACGACTGAGCGGGACGGGGTGCAGTTCGATCCAAGATCCTTCGATCGGAGCTTCAGCCAAGAACATCTTTTTGACGTTTTCCAGGATTTTATCGCCGTTGACGGTCCGTTTCTGTTCGTAGCAAAGGGCTGTCACGACTGAACCGAGTACGAGTCCGGCACCGAACAGAATACCGCCCAAGATTTCTTCTTTGTGTTTTTTACACATGCATTTTTCCAAAAAGTTCATCTTATGTTCCTCCTCAAAGTAATGCGCTTACTCATTTTCTCCTTCAGTATAGCAATAATACGAAAAAAATAATAGGGAAATGTCAGAAGCGCCAGGATGCGCAAAGGAAACGTTTCCTGTACTGGGCAAGCTTTCTTAACAAATGGAATCGTTGCTATGACAAGGATGCTGCGCTATAATGGATAGGATAATCAGACACTTAAGGGGGATCGGGAGCGGCATAAGGCTAAATTTATGCCCTGCTCCATTCAAATATGGATGATAAAACATTTGCTATGATCAAAGAATTGACGGAATTGCAGGGAACAAGCGGAAACGAACGCAACATCCGTAACTATATGCGCGAGAGAATGGCGCCTTTGGTGGATCGCATCGAAACGGATGGCTTGGGCGGAATTTTCGGAATCAGAGAGCATGAAGATGAAACGGCACCGCGCATCATGGTCGCGGCACACATGGATGAAGTGGGTTTCATGGTGTCCGGCATCACGGATCGCGGATTGTTCCGGGTCGTGCCGCTCGGCGGTTGGAATGCTTATGTCGTTTCGGCTCAGCGCTATACCCTGCAGACGTCCAAAGGCGATATTCCTGTGATTTCCTCTTCGGTTCCGCCGCACTTATTGCGCGGGGAGGGTGAAGGCAAAAAAGTCAAAGTGACGGACATTCTGTTCGATGCGGGGTTCGATACAAAAGAAGAGGCGATGGCTTTCGGAGTCCGTCCAGGAGATACGATTGTTCCCCAAGTGGAAACGATCTGGACCGCCAACAAGAAGAAAATCATTTCAAAAGCGTGGGACAACCGCTACGGGAATACGGTCGTTTTGGAGACGCTGGAAGCATTGAAAAATGAAAAGTTGCCGAACACTTTGATAGCCGGCTCCAACGTCCAAGAAGAGGTCGGACTGCGTGGAACAAAAGGGGCCGTGCACAAGTTCAAGCCGGATCTGTTCTTCGCGGTGGATTGTTCGGCTGCGGATGATTTGACGACGACCAAGGATACGTTCGGCCATCTGGGGGACGGTTTCCTTTTGCGGATCCAGGATCCAGGCATGATCACCTTGAAAGGGATGCGCGAATTTCTGTTGGATACGGCGGAAACGCATGATATCCCTTATCAGTATTTTGTTTCCAAAGGCGGAACGGATGCGGGTGCCGCCCATGTCATGAATGACGGGGTGCCTAGCGCGGTCATCGGCGTCTGCGCCCGCTATATCCACACACATCAGACAATGTTCCACATCGACGATTACGCGGCAGCCAAGGAAATGGTTGCGCAAGTCATCAAAGCATTGGACAAGAGCACTTATGGAACGATCATGGCCATGAACTAAGGAGGAACTTGATTATGGACAAAATGAAAGATCTGGATCAATTCAAAGAACTGCGCGATTCGGGAAAAACGGTCTTCGTCTTCATGACCGGTTGGTGTCCGGATTGCCATTACATCCGCCCGTTCATGCCTGAAGTGGAGAATAAATTTGCGGATTTTCGTTTCGTCGAGATAGACCGCGATGATTTCGGCACGCTGGGTGAAGCGTTACAGATCTCCGGAATCCCGAGCTTCGTCGTCTATGCTGAGGGAGAACTATTGGGTCGTTTCGTCTCACGCAACCGGAAGACGCAAAAAGAGATTGAAGCCTTTTTGGAACAATTGTGATACTATTTCGTTTGGGAAAAATAAATGAAGAAGCATAAAGGAGCAAATACAAAATGTGGTTAAGTTTTTATAATCGTGAAGCAGTCGGGGATACATTAATGTTGACGAAAGGGGATATCGCTGTCCGCCAAGAACAAGCATGCGAATCAAAAGGCAATGTGACGCGCATTTTCAACAACCGTACAAATGAAACGATGGGCTACAATCTATTTTCGATTTCAGACACGCTGGCGTTGGATGCAAACGGACAAGTGCTGTTATCCGATGAAGAAGCGGCAAAAGTGAATGCTTTGATCCAAGCGGCAGGTTTCAGTGACGCCATCGTCGTCGATCGTTCGCCTAAATTTGTTGTGGGTTACGTCAAGGAATGCGTGCCGCATGAAGACTCCGACCACCTGTCCGTTACGCAAACGGAAGTGGACAACGGTGAAGTGCTGCAGATCGTCTGCGGTGCAGCCAACATCAAAAAAGGCCAACGCGTCGTCGTGGCCAAACCAGGCGCGGTCATGCCCAACGGTTTGATCATCTGGCCGGGTGAATTGCGCGGCGTAGCCAGCCACGGCATGATCTGTTCAGCCAAAGAATTGCAACTGGAGAACGCCAGCCCTAAAAAAGGCATCCTCGTATTGGATGACAGCTATGCAACAGGCGCAGCGTTTTCCAAATAACCCTATGGAATTTTGTCGGAAAAAGAAGTACTATAATAAAGGAATTCCATTGAAACCAGGCAGCGCATTGCCTGAAGCAAAACAAGAGAGGAGTTGACTGGATGAGTCGCTATGATGGACCCAGTTTTTTTCGGCATGACCATCGTTCAGGGATGGATGGAAGTCATCCTGCAACAAATAAGTTTGATTTTCCGAATTACCTGAAAAAAGAGGATGAAGAGCATGGCATGTTGGAAGAAAAAGGCGATTCTGCACAACCGTCCTCCTATATCTCACAAGATTTGCTGCATCCGATGGATACTGTACCTTACATCCGCCACAACAAAGAGGCATTCGTTTCCTTCAGGGACAAAGTTGTGAAGCCTGCCGAAGATGTTTTTGCAGTCGAGAAAAAAAGACTAAAGGAAGAAAAGCAGAAGGAACGCCGCACGGAATTGGGCATGCATCCTTTCGCATCCTATAAAAGCAGAAGACCTTTCCAACTGACCGAAGTGCCGGAACCGTTGAAAGGTTGGGGAAACCTGCATGAAAAGAGAATCGACTATCGCGCGATCGCAGCCTTATTGAGAAAAAATAGCTCAGATTTGCTTCTTTTCGAATTGGGGGCACCTGTTGAAGACGATGCGGTTTTGAAAGAGGACAACGTGGGAGAAAGTGAGTTGCAGCCGTTGGAAGGCAAATCCAAACGGGCGATGAACCGATCGTTGTTGGGTATCATGGAGCAGGAACGCTCTTACGATGCAGCCGGGAAATTTGTCCATGAGGCAGCTGATTCGGCAAGTCATTCTTATTTTTAGTCATGGCATTGTAACATTAACTTGATTTGTATGCTGCGGTTGGTGGCATAATGAAATTATTGACATGTTTGACATCAAATTTTAAATAATTTCATGCATTTTCTTAATTCGTGCGTGCTATACTGGTTCCGGTTCAATAAATGGACAGCAAGTCATCATGTCCTAAGAGAGTGTTTTGAGGCACAAACATCAGAAGGTAGCCGAAAGACTAACCTTCCTTATTCATTTGGAGGTAATTATGGAAACGGAAACGATTTATCATTTTGTCGGCATCAAAGGTTCCGGGATGAGTGCGTTGGCATTGATCCTGCATGGAAAAGGCTATAGAGTCCAAGGTTCCGATGTCGAAACTTATTTCTTTACGCAAAAAGGTTTGGATGATGCAAGCATCACAATCATGCCATTCAACGAAGCGAATATCACACCGGGTCTGACGGTCATCGCAGGGAATGCTTTCCCTGATTCCCATGAGGAAATCGCTAAAGCGAAAGAACTTGGTTTGACGGTTATTCGCTACCATGATTTCATAGGCGAATTGACCAAAAGCTATACGAGCGTCGCCATCACCGGTTCTCACGGAAAAACAAGCACAACCGGTTTGTTGTCCCATGTGTTGGACGGGATTGCTCCGACTAGCTATTTGATCGGCGATGGCACTGGCTTCGGCCGGGAAGATGCGGAGTACTTTGTGTTGGAAGCTTGCGAGTACAGACGTCATTTCTTGGCCTATTCACCGGACTACGCCATCATCACGAACATCGATTTCGATCACCCGGATTACTACCAGGATATCAATGATGTTTACAGCGCGTTTGCTGCGTTTGCATCCCAAGTAAAAAAAGGCATCATCGCGTGTGGGGAGGATGCCTATGTCCGTGAACTGAAAGGCAAATATCCGGTAACGTTTTACGGGTTCGCTGAAGACAATGATGTTGTCGCCAAAAATGTCACGAAAAACACAAACGGCAGTCAGTTCGATGTGGAAATAAATGGCGAGTTGTTCGGTCATTTTGAAATCCCATCATTCGGCACGCACAACATCCTCAACTCATTGGCCATCATCACATTCTGTTGGTTGGAAGGCTTGGACAAAGACAAGGTCGCTGCTCAGCTGAAGACTTTCTCAGGCGTAAAACGTCGCTTCAGCGAAAAATATATTTCGGATATGGTCGTCATCGATGATTATGCCCATCATCCATCCGAAATCCGCGCTACACTCGATGCAGCCAGACAGAAATACCCTGAAAAGGAAATCATTGCGATTTTCCAACCGCATACCTTCACGCGTACGGTTGCTCTGCTTAGTGAGTTTGCCGAGGCGCTGGAATTGGCCGACAAGGTCTTCCTTTGCGACATCTTCGGCTCCGCTCGTGAAAAGGACGGACAGGTTTCGATCGGTGATTTGGCCGAAAAAATCGAAAAAGGCGCAACTGTGTTGAACGTCAACAACATGTCTCCACTTTTGCAGTTTCATGATGCTGTCGCCATTTTCATGGGTGCAGGGGATGTTCAGAAGTTTGAATTGGCTTACGAAGAACTGTTGAGCCACAGTGTGCCGACGAAAAATTAATTCAATGCATCAAAAAAGTCCAGGAAGCAATTCTTGGGCTTTTTTTGATGCAAGACAGAGCAGGCTTGGTCCGGTTATCTGAATAAATAGGCCCAAACGGTTAAACGGCTTTTATCGGAACGGGGTTTTTGATATGATAGACATATATGTGTTCAAAGAAAGGAAAAGTGAAAATGGGTCTGAAAGATATAAAGCTTGGGAAATCGATTGATGAAATTCAAGAGGGGGATTCGTTGACTGTCACCGAAATCATCGAAGACAAAGATATTTTGCTGTATCTTGGGTTGACGAATGACGGGAACCCGCTCTATATTCAACATGATTATTCGCAGACGACTCGGTTTCATAAACCGATCGTGCCAACCGTATTATTGGTGGGGATTTTGACGAGCAACGTTTCCAAACATTTACCGGGTCCAGGTTCACATATTGTGGACGTTTCTTTGAATGTGATCGAACCGATCTACCATAACAACATGATAACCTTCAATTTTGAAGTGGAACGCGTGGACGAGCGCCGTGAACAAGTTACAATCAGCGTTGTCGGGACGAATATGGAAAATGAACGAGTATTGGATGCCGAATTGATCGTAGAGACACCCCGTAAATTGATTTTTGATGAGGCAGAGAACGTGATCATGAACGAGCGAACTGAAGTCGAGGAGAATGCAGATAAGGTAGTTTATCCTACAACGATGACAGATGACGATTCAGAATAAGCAGAGTTAGGATGTTAACAGATGACTGATAAAAAGAAAAAATTACTATTGGTGGATGGCAGCAGTGTGGCTTTCAGATCCTTTTTTGGATTGCCGAATCTGGACGGGTTCCGCAACAAAAACGGCTTGCATACGAACGCGCTCTACGCCTTCAATAATATATTGGAACGCATCTTCCAGACAGAAGAGCCGACGCATCTGTTGGTAGCATTCGATTCAGGAAAAACGACTTTCCGCAATGCCCTTTATGGCGACTACAAAGGCGGGCGTGCAAGCATGCCGTCGGAGTTATCCGAGCAGTGGCCCTATTTTGGCGTCCTAGTCCATGCTTTTGGTGGCAAGACATATGAATTGGTTAATTATGAAGCTGACGATATCATCGGGACTTACTCGCGGATGGCCGACCAAGCCGGCTATGATGTCGTCATCATTTCTGGTGATAAGGATATGATCCAATTGACGACGGATAATATCCGGGTCGATATCACCGTCAAAGGCGTGTCGGAATTGAAATCCTACACCCCGGACGTCATCCGTGAAGAATACGGCATCGAACCGAGACAGATCATCGACATGAAAGGTCTGATGGGCGACTCGTCGGATAATTATCCGGGCGTCACCAAAGTCGGCGAGAAGACTGCTTTGAAACTCTTGACCGAATTCGGTTCCATCGAAAATCTATACGAGCATATCGATGAACTGAAGAAAAGCAAGATGAAAGAGAACCTTATCAATGACAAAGAGAATGCGTTCATGAGCAAAACTTTGGCTACAATCGATCTGGACTCGCCGGTGACATTGAAGCTTGATGAACTGGCGGTTGAAGGCAAACAGATCGACAAACTGACCGACTTTTACCGCGAAATGGATTTCAATGGCTTCTTGGACAAACTGGGCGTGGCCTCGGAAGACCGCTCGGAATCCTTCGAGGACATCCATTTCGAAGTCCTGACGGAAATCCGTCCCGAGCATTTTACGGACCGGATGGCACTGTATGTAGAGATGCTTGAAGACAACTACCATGATGGGAAAATCCTCGCAGTCAGCTGGGGAACGGATGAAAAGATTTACACAGCTTCTTTGGAAACAGTGCTGGCAAGTGTTGCTTTCGAGGAATGGGCTGAAAATGTGGGAGCCCATAAAATTGTTTACGATGGCAAACGGACGATGGTCATGCTGCATTACGCCGGTATCGCGCTGGCAGGCATCGACTTTGATATCCTGCTGGCTTCCTACATCCTGAATGCGAAGGACAACAGCAAAGACCTTGCGCAAGTCGCCCAGGAATACGGCTACAACGATGTCTCCTTTGATGAGGCCATCTACGGAAAAGGCGCTAAAACGGCGGTTCCCGAGGATGCAATACTGCATGACCATTTAGCGCGCAAAGTGAAAGCGATCCAGGCGCTGTTTGCCCAATTGAACGCTGAACTGGAAAGCAACGTGCAAAAAGATTTGTATTACGAAATGGAGCTGCCGTTGTCGTTTGTCTTGGCGCACATGGAAATCCAAGGGATCAAAGTGGAACCGCAGCGTCTTTTGACAATGAAAGAGGAATTTGCCGGCCGCTTGCTTGAAATCGAAAAAACCATCTATGCCGAGGCGGGTGAGGAGTTCAACATCAACTCACCGAAGCAGCTGGGTGTCATCCTGTTCGAGAAGATGGGCTTGCCCGCCATCAAAAAGACGAAAACGGGCTATTCGACAGCGGTGGATGTATTGGAGAAGCTGCAGGCGCAAGCGCCGATCGTGGAGCACATCCTGAATTACCGACAGTTGGCCAAGCTGCAATCCACCTACGTGGAGGGACTCCTGAAATTCATCAAACCGGAAACCGGAAAGATCCATACCCGTTATCAACAGACATTGACGCAGACCGGTCGTTTGAGTTCCGTCGATCCGAACCTGCAGAACATCCCGATCCGGATGGAGGAAGGCCGGAAAATCAGACAAGCTTTCGTTCCGCAACAAGCAGGTTGGAAGCTGTTCGCCTCCGACTATTCACAAATCGAATTGCGTGTGCTGGCGCATATTTCCGGGGATGAGCATCTGCGCGAAGCCTTCCTGGAAGGCCAGGATATCCATACTTCGACAGCGATGCGTGTATTCGGCATCGAGAAACCGGAAGACGTCACTGCCAATCTGCGCCGACAAGCGAAAGCCGTCAATTTTGGTGTTGTTTATGGCATCAGTGACTACGGTTTGTCCCAAAACCTGAACATCACCCGAAAAGCTGCTCAAGAATTCATTGACCGTTATTTCGACAAATATCCGGGTGTGAAGCAATTCATGGAGGATATCGTCAAGGAAGCGAAAGAGACCGGTTATGTCGAAACGCTGTTCCACAGACGCCGTTACCTGCCTGATATCCATAACCGCAATTTCAATCTGCGCTCCTTTGCCGAACGCACGGCCATCAATTCGCCGATCCAAGGCACTGCCGCCGACATCATCAAAGTGGCGATGGTCCGGATGGATAAAGTCCTTAAGGAAAAAGGGCTTCAAGCGAATATGTTGTTGCAGGTGCATGATGAATTGATCTTCGAATGCCCGGAAGAAGAGATTCCGGTCTTGGAAAAATTGGTGCCGGAAATCATGGAGCATGCAGTCGACTTGGCTGTGCCGCTCAAAGTGGACAGCAACTCCGGAGATAGCTGGTATGATGCAAAATAAACAAGGAACAAACCGATAAATGAAAGGGGCCTGCTTATGCCGGAATTACCAGAAGTAGAAACCATCCGCAAAGGACTCATCAACCTTGTCGGAGGAGCCGTCATCATAGATGTAGCCGTCTTTTGGGATCGTATGATCACGCCGCCTTTCTCCACGGAACGTTTCAAGACGGTTCTGCGGGGGGAGCAGATCCACACCATCGAACGCCGCGGCAAGTATCTGATCTTTTTGTTGGACCACTGGGCGATGATTTCCCATCTGCGGATGGAAGGCAAATATGAGGTCAGCGAAGCCGGTGAACCGATCAAGAAGCATACGCATGTCATTTTTTATCTCGCCGATGGCCGCCAATTGCGTTACCTTGATGTGCGCAAGTTCGGTAAATTTACGTTGTTGCCGATCGAAAAGCGAGAAGAGTATGAACCTTTCAAAAAAATGGGGCCGGAACCGACCGCGGATTTCTTCAAATTGAGCAAATTCAAAAAGGATCTTTCCAAGTCGCATCGCGCAATCAAAGCGGTCATCCTGGACCAGAATATTGTGGCCGGCGTCGGGAACATTTATGCAGATGAATCACTTTTCCAAGCTAAAATCCATCCCCTGCAAGCCGCCGATACAATCGGCCCGGCTGCAGCCAAAAGGCTGCATGAAGCCGTCATGGATGTGATCAGTAGATCAGTGGAGGCCGGAGGGTCGACGATCCGGACCTACAAAAATACGTTAGGAGAGGCCGGTAAATTCCAAGTCTCTCTTGCCGTTTACGGTCAAACCGGGCAACCTTGTCCGAACTGTGGTCATCCGATCGAAAAGATAAGGGTTGCACAGCGAGGAACGCATTATTGTCCGCATTGTCAACAACTGCCGAAGACGCGTTCAAAGGCACCAGACATCACTGATATTGCCTACAAAGGGGCGAAATAAACGAACATGAGCTATATATTAGGACTTACAGGAAGCATCGCTACAGGGAAATCGACTGTAGCGAAGCTGTTTTTGTCTGCGGGCATTCCGGTTGTCGATGCAGACTTAGGAGCAAGGGCTGTCGTTCTTCCGGGTGCACCAGGGTTAGCGGACATCATCGAACATTTTGGGGAAGCCTATCTGCTGTCTGATGGTACGTTGGATCGCAAACGTTTGGGAGCGCTGATCTTTTCGGATAGGGAGAAGCGTAAAGAACTGGATGTGTTGCTGAAGGAGCGCATCAATGATTGGATACAGGCAGAAAAAGAGCGTTATATTTCGGAAGGGCACAAACTGATTGTGCTGGATATCCCATTGCTGTACGAAGGCGGGAATGAGGACAGTTGCGATGCTGTGATGGTCGTCTATGTTCCAGAAGAACTTCAAGTGCAAAGGCTGATGAGCCGCAACCATTTGGATGCGGATGAAGCTACCCGGAGGATGCAAAGTCAGCTATCGATCGAGAAGAAAAAAGAACTGGCTGACTTTGTCATCGACAATTCCGGAACAATTGAAGAAACAAAAAAACAAGTCAACGATTGGCTGCTCAAACATAGAACTGTGTAGCCTGAAAGTGCCATAAAGACCATCTTTTCAAGGTTTTTGAGCCACAAGTATGTTATAATGAAGCGATAATAAACGAAAGAAAAGGGGGAAAGCCGATGCAATGCCCAAAATGTCACTATCACGGATCGCGTGTTGTCGATAGTCGTCCGGCTGATGACGGGAAAGCCATCCGCCGCCGTCGCGAATGCGAACAATGCCATTTCCGTTTCACTACATTCGAAAGGATCGAGCAAACGCCGTTGCTTGTCATCAAAAAAAATGGCACGCGCGAAGAATTCAGCCGTGAAAAGTTGTTGCGGGGATTGATCCGCTCCTGCGAAAAACGGCCGATCGCCCTTGAACAGCTGGAGACTGTCGTCAATGAAGTGGAAGCCGAAATCCGAGCGCTCGGAGAAAACGAAGTATCCAGCATCGTCATCGGGGAATACGTCATGGACAAGTTGGCCAAAATTGATGATGTCGCCTACATCCGTTTCGCAAGTGTTTACCGCCAATTTTCGGACCGGAAAACCTTCCTTGATGAATTGAAGAATATGGAGAAGAAAAAAGCCGAACAAGCGGCTGCTGAAGCTTCAGACATCCAACCATCCGATGCTCCTCCCCACGAGGCAGCCCCCGGAAAGGAAGACAATGAACAATGAGTTATCCATGGCAAAATATAAGTCCTAAGGATGCTTTCAGAGCAAGCCAGACGAACTTAATTTCCGATGTGGACCGCAAAATCCTGACGCAATTGTATCAGCCCATCATCGGGCCGCAAGCGTTCAGCCTTTATTTGACGCTGCTTGCGGAGATTCCGCAGGAGAGCTATTGGAGCAAGGAGTTGCTTCACACCGAATTATTGGCTCTATCAAACAGCGGAATCCAAGAGTTCTATCAAGCGCGCGTGAAATTGGAAGGGATCGGTTTGCTGAAGACATTTCTGGTAAACGAGCCTGAGAAGCAATACCTTTACGAATTGCAGCAGCCGCTGTCCAGTTATGCTTTTTTCAGTGATGACCTGATGGGGTTGCTGTTGTACGAAAAAGTCGGCGAACGGAAATACCGTGAGTTGCAGCAACGGTTCAGTCGGCAAGTCCGTGACCTAAAAAATGCAGAAAATATCACCAAGTCCTTTTTGGATGTTTTTTCTTTCTCAGAAAGCGCCTTTACGGAGCAAGCGCGGATGAGGCAGAACGATAATACGTTGTTGGGTGATAATGCGGCAAGTCTGCCCGTTATCGAGAATGATGGTTTTGACTTCTCGTTTTTCCGGCAGTTGTTGAACAAACAATTTGTTAAACGCGAATCCATCACAAAGGAATTGGAGCACACAATCACTATCCTCTACACCCTGTATGGTTGCGAAGAACTTCAGATGGCCCAGTTTATTCTGGAGGCCGCCGATATCGAATCCGGCAAAGTAGACGGAGAAACGCTCAAAAAAATTGTATCCGATGCCTATGAACAGCGACACAGCAATCGTTTGGAAGTTAAGGACAAAGTCACTCAGAGCATCCAACTGGCTAAAGATACTGAAAAAGGCCGGGAACAAAAATTGATCCAGGCACGCTTTTCCAGTGAAGAGATCTCGTTCATCAAGGCGTGTGAACAATTGACGCCGCATCAATTTTTGACGAGCATCAAAAAGCAGAAAGGCGGCATCGTGACCGCTTCGGAGACGCAATTGCTGCGCACGCTGATGGAGAAAGCCGATTTCAAGCCGGGTGTGCTCAATGTACTGACGCACTATGTGTTGGTCATCCTCAACAATCCGCATCTTTCCAAGGCCTATGTGGAAGCCATCGCAAACGATTGGCTGCAGGATGGTGTCGATTCGCCGGAAAAAGCGTTGGCGAAAGCGAAACAATTCGCCGGCGAGATGAAAGCGAAAGCTGAGAAGCGGGCAGCCAGCCGAACAACCGCGAAGAATTACGGGAAAACGGTGGCGCGCAAGAAAGAAAACTTGCCGGATTGGGCTAAAGATGAGCAAAAAGCGGTTGTGGAAACACCGCTGACGCCGGAAGCGCAACAAAAATTGAATGAACGCATCAAAAAATTAAAAAGTAGCGGAAAGGCAGGGGATGAGTGATGGATCATATCGGAAGAGCATTTTACAAATATATGAATAATCCCGAAATCAGCCAACGCTACAAAGGCATGATCGACACAATCATGAAGGATGCCGATGTGCAGACGTTCTTCCAGAAACACGAAGAGCGACTGTCGCGGGAAATCGTCGAGAGAAGCTATTCGAAATTGCACGAATATGTGCAGGAAAAAGAGAAAATCAAGTTGGGGAAAGAATCGCAGAATCCCGGTTATGAGCCGAACCTCGTCTTGAATGCCGGTTACATAGATGTCGTCTATACACCGACGGACGAGACAATGGCGAGGGAAAAAGAAAAGGAATTGCGGAGCCGGGTCCATTCCATGTCGATGCCGAAGGATGTCCGTACGGCGACGTTGGAGCGGTTTGTCCAATCAAACGAGCGGATGCCCGCCATTCTGGAGTCGTTGAATTTTATTGATTCATTCAATGGGAATCCGAAAGAGCATCACCAAGCTTTGTATTTCTACGGGCCTTTCGGAGTAGGGAAATCTTATCTGCTTGGTGCGATTGCGCATGAATTGGCAATGGGCGGCCATCTGACGACACTGATGCATTATCCGACCTTCACGATGGAGATGAAGCAGGCGATCCAGAGCAACACGGTCAACGAAAAGATTGATGCCGTGAAGAAAGCTGAGATTCTGATGTTGGACGACATCGGAGCGGAAGCCAATTCCACCTGGATCCGTGATGAAGTGCTCGGTGTCATCCTTCAGTACCGGATGCAGGAAGACTTGCCGACCTTCTTCAGTTCCAACTTTACGATGCAGCAGTTGGAGGAACATTTGCGCATGGGCAACCGAGGCGACGATGAACCGATGAAGGCGAAACGTCTGATGGAGCGGATCCGCTTCCTGTCGCGCGAGGTTCCTATGACCGGGAAGAACCGTCGCTTCGAGCAATAGGCTGACGGAGCGCTGTGCTGCAATAAAAAAAGTTGGCTAGCTTCACGGGTAAGCATGTTCAGCTTTTAATATTTTAAACTTGAAAACAATTATTTTTTGTGTTTAAATGGACTACAGATGAAACGAAAGACAAATCGATGAGAAAGACACCGGTGGATGAACTGATTTTTAGCGAGGGATGGCTTGGTGAAACATCCTAATCAATCATGTATCGACCCCTTTCGAGAGATTCCCTGAAACTGCAGTAGGGGGAAACGGTACGCTCGTTATCGCGTTCAAGTAAGGATGAGGCAGAATCTTAAGCGGATGGCTGTCGCACTCTTTGAATTTGGGTGGAACCACGTAGACACGTCCCATTTCCGGCACAAGCTGGGGATGGGCTTTTTTTATTGCCTTTTTTAACATTTAGGCACGTACAGAATTTAATTAACTGGAGGAATCAGCATGTCAGAAATCAAAATCACTTTTCCAGACGGCGCCGTAAAAGTATTCGAATCCGGCGTAACAGTGGAAGAAGTAGCAAAAAGCATCAGCAACAGCCTAGCCAAAAAAGCTTTGGCCGGAAAATTCAATGGGGAATTGGTCGACTTCACCCGTCCGTTGGAGACGGATGGATCGCTTGAAATCGTGACACCGGATCACGCAGACGGATTGGGTGTCCTGCGTCACTCGACTGCCCACTTGATGGCGCATGCCTTGACGCGCCTGTTCCCTGAAATCCATTTTGGTGTAGGACCAGCGATCGAAACTGGTTTCTATTATGATACCGATATGGAAGTGCAGCTTGCCGAAGAGGACTTGCCGAAAGTCGAAGCGGAAATGATGAACATCGTGAAGGCGAACTATCCGATCGTCAGACGTGAAGTGAGCCGCGCGGAAGCGTTGGAAATCTTCGCAAACGACCCTTACAAAGTCGAATTGATCACAGCATTGCCTGAGGGTGACGTCATCACTGTCTACACGCAAGATGACTTCACGGACCTTTGCCGCGGCGTCCACGTACCGGCAACAGGCAAAATCCAAGTCTTCAAGTTATTATCGTTGGCGGGCGCCTACTGGAGAGGGAATTCGAACAACAAAATGATGCAGCGTGTCTATGGAACAGCTTTCTTCGACAAGAAAGCCTTGGCAGAGTTCATCAAAATGCGCGAAGAGGCAAAAGAGCGCGATCACCGCAAATTGGGAAAAGAGCTGGACTTATTCATGATCGCTCCTGAAGTCGGTTCCGGCTTGCCATTCTGGTTGCCGAAAGGTGCGACGATCCGTCGTACGCTTGAACGTTACATCGTCGACAAAGAAGTGAGCCTGGGTTACCAACACGTCTACACACCAATCATGGCCAATGTGGAATTGTACAAGACATCCGGCCACTGGGAGCATTATCATGATGACATGTTCCCACCGATGGACATGGGTGATGGCGAAATGTTGGTGTTGCGTCCGATGAACTGTCCGCATCATATGATGGTCTATAAAAACGACATCCACAGCTACCGTGAATTGCCGATCCGCATCGCTGAGTTGGGTATGATGCACCGTTACGAAAAGAGTGGCGCTTTGTCCGGATTGCAGCGCGTGCGTGAAATGACTCTGAATGATGCCCATGCATTTGTCCGTCCGGATCAGATCAAGGACGAGTTCAAACGCGTACTGCAGTTGGTCATGGATGTTTATGCAGATTTCCAGATCACTGATTACCGTTTCCGTTTGAGCTACCGCGATCCTGAAGACAAAGTGAAATACTTCGATGATGATGATATGTGGAATAAAGCGGAAGCGATGCTGAAGGAAGCGATGGATGAATTCGGTCTTGAATACTTCGAAGCTATCGGAGAAGCAGCGTTTTACGGCCCTAAATTGGACGTGCAGTTCAAAACAGCGATGGGATTGGAAGAAACGATGTCCACGATTCAATTGGACTTCCTGTTGCCTGAGCGCTTCGACCTGACTTATGTCGGCGAAGACGGCGAAAATAACCATCGTCCAGTCGTTATTCACCGAGGTGTCATTTCCACAATGGAGCGTTTTGTGGCGTATTTGATTGAAGAGTACAAAGGTGCGTTCCCGGTATGGTTGGCTCCTGTCCAAGCGACGATCATCCCTGTAAACTTGGACCTGCATGCTGATCAAGCTTTTGAACTGAAAACCGTAATGGAACAGTTGGGTATGCGCGTCGAAGTCGATGACCGCAACGAGAAGATGGGCTACAAGATCCGTGCTTCCCAGACTCAAAAAATCCCTTACCAATTGGTCATCGGTGACCAGGAATTGGTGAACGGAACCGTCACTGTCCGCCGCTACGGCTCGAAAGAAATGGTTACTTTCAGCATGGATGATTTCTTGGCTGAAATTCAATCTGAAATCAAAAACTTCAAATAATCTTATCAAATCCACATTTTTCTGAGCAAATCATGATACAATAAGTTTCAGTGATGTAGCTTTGATTCTGTTAGCTTGACGAAGGCCCGGAACATGGCAGTTTGTGTTCCGGGCCTTTATTTTCTTATATAACTAGGCAAGTATAAAATTTTTTTTTAGTATATTTTGCTGGATAGGGGATGAAGGGTTTATGTTAAGAGAAGAATTGATGAAAATGCTGGATGGCCGTGAAGATGACATGATTGCTTTGCGCCGTCATTTCCACGAGCATCCTGAATTGTCATTCGACGAGAAAGAAACGGCTGCGTTCATCGCCCGTTTCTATGAAAATAAATCGGTTGATGTACAAACGAACGTCGGGAACGGCTATGGCATCATCGTCACGATCAAAGGAAATAAACCCGGCCGGACCATCGCGCTTCGGGCAGATTTCGATGCGCTCCAGATCGAGGAGCAGACCGGTCTGCCGTTCGCATCGAAAAATCACGGTGTCATGCATGCTTGTGGCCATGACGGGCATACCGCTTACCTGATGATCTTGGCGGATTGTCTTATCCGCTTGCGGGACCGATGGGAAGGAACCGTTAAAATTGTGCACCAACATGCCGAAGAGATGGCTCCGGCCGGTGCCAAGAGCATCATGGACTCCGGCTTATTAGATGATGTCGATAAAATCTATGGCATCCATTTCTATCCGGACTATGAAGTGGGTACCGTCTTTTATACGAGCGGATTCGCCTACGCTGGCTGCAGTGACATCAAAGTCACGATCCAAGGGACTGGTGGGCATGCTTCGCAACCGCACCGCTCCAACGATACGATCGTGGCAGCCTCCAGTTTCGTGATGAACCTGCAGACCATCGTTTCCCGGCGCATCAACCCTTATGACATGGCTGTCGTGACGATCGGCTCTTTCGAGGCGGTCGGCAGCAGTAATGTCATCAAGGATAGTCTGATTCTGCGCGGGGATGCCCGCTATATGGATCTTGAGGTGGGAAAAGTCATCGAGGAACACTTCCACCGGATCGGTCGCGGTCTTGAGGAGATGTATGACGTGAAGGTAGAAATCGACTACAACTCCGATTACCCGCCTTTATACAACCATCCAAAAGAGACTGCCAAAGCAGTAGCTGTTCTGGAACAAAACGGTGTCGGTTCTTATTTGAACCAAGTCATCGCAACTTCTGCCAACACTGGAGCGGAGGATTTCGGACAGTATCTGTTGAAAATCCCCGGCGCTTTCCTGAATGTCGGTGCCCGTCCGAACCAGGCAGAAGTGTTCAATAATCATCACCCAAAATTCGACATCAATGAAAAAGCTCTATTGGTCGCAGCTAAAGCAGTCGCTGACATCACCCTTGCGGCGTTATCCGCAAAATGAGCGTTTAGGAGGATAAATATGGATTTAGAGAAGATAGAAGTCGCTGTCCAAATGATTTTGGAGGCGATCGGGGAAGACCCGAAGCGCTCAGGGCTGCAGGATACACCGAAGCGCGTGGCGCGCATGTATGCAGAAATTTTTTCCGGTCTCGAAAAAGATCCAGCCGATCACGCCAAAGTGATCTTTCATGAAGATACAGACGAAATCGTGTTAGTGAAGGATATTCCTTTCTATTCAACTTGCGAACATCATCTGGTTCCGTTTTTTGGTGTGGGGCATATCGCTTATATGCCGAAAGATGGACAGGTGATCGGTTTGAGCAAACTTGCCCGCATCCTGGATGAAGTCAGCAAAAAACCGCAGATACAGGAGCGCATCACGACGACGGTTGCGGATATTCTGATGGAGCATCTGGAACCGCAGGGAGTCATGGTCGTTTTGGAAGCCGAGCATATGTGCATGACCATGCGCGGCGTGAAAAAACCGGGCAGCAAGACTGTGACATCCGCAGTCCGTGGTGGATTCAAACAATCCTTCAAATCCAGAAGTGAAGTACTGGAATTGATCAAACTTTAAACGAAGTACACGCTGATGAGGAGAATGGACCTTGAAATTAACGACAAAGACGAAAGTATATGAACTGTCACAGCGCAGTTACATTATGGGAATCCTAAACGTGACGCCGGATTCATTTTCCGATGGCGGAGAGTGGAACACGGTCGAAAAAGCTGTCGCCCACGCGCTGGAGATGGTTGCTGATGGCGCCGATATCATCGACATCGGCGGGGAATCCACCCGTCCTGGTCACACGCAGATATCTGATGAAGAGGAGATTGCGCGGATTGTGCCCGTCATTGAAGCGCTAAAGAAAGCGGTCGATGTGCCGCTTTCAATCGACACTTACAAGTCGGCGGTCGCTCGAGCGGCTTGCGAAGCCGGCGTTGATATCATCAATGACATTTGGGGCTGCAGGTACGATCCTCAGATTGCAGCTGTGGCGGCGTCATTTGATGTGCCGATCATTTTGATGCACAATCGGGAAAAGCCGGATTATGCCTTTTTGATCGAAGATATGTTGACTGATTTGGCGGAGAGTGTGCGGATCGCAGTGTCCGCAGGCGTCAAAAGGGAAAACATCATTCTCGATCCCGGCTGCGGATTCGGAAAAACCTATGAAGACAATCTGAATGTGGTCCATCATCTGAAGCGGTTTGCGGATCTCGGCTACCCGTTGCTGCTGGGAACGTCCCGCAAACGGTTCATCGGAACGGCATTGGGGGATATCCCCTTCAAGGAGCGCGATCTGGGGACAGCCGCCACGACTGCATTAGGCATCGTAAACGGTGCGCAAATATTCCGCGTGCATAATGTAAAGGCCAATGCGGAAATGGCAAGGATGATGGATATCATGTTAAAAAAAGGAGAGAGCCCGATTGGATAAAATCTATTTGAATAATCTACAGTTCTATGCTTTCCATGGATTGAATGCGGAAGAAAAAGTGTTGGGACAACGTTTTAACGTAGATGTTGTGCTGCATACTGATGCAAAAAAAGCCGGTTACAGCGACAAGATGGAGGATTCCATCCATTACGGACATGCCTACAAGGCGGTCAAAGCAGTAGTGGAGGGCGAAAACTTCAACCTTATCGAAGCTTTGGCCGAGCATATTGCCATCGCTTTGTTTGCGCGTTTTGATGGGTTGCAAGCCTGCCAAGTGAAAGTGATCAAGCCGGATCCACCGATCGTCGGCCATTACGATTCCGTTGCGGTGGAGATCTACCGCGAAAGGGAAGGGAGCTAAGCGCATGCCTATCGTGTACATTGCATTAGGCACGAATCTGGAGCCGCGTGCAGCCCATCTTGATAAAGCCTTGGAGCTTTTCCACTCCTTGTCGGGTGTCGAAGTGAAGCGCGTATCTTCCATTTATGAATCGAAACCGGTAGGCTATCTCGATCAGCCTGATTTTCTGAACCTAGTGTTTGAAGCAGAAACGGAATTGTTACCTTTGGATTTGCTGGACAGCTGCCAAACTATCGAACAGGAGCTCGGTAGAGTACGGACGATTCGATTCGGACCGCGTACCCTGGATGTCGACATTGTTTTGTACGGAGTGGAGAGTATCGATGAAGAACGGCTTACTGTGCCGCATCCGAGAATGCAGGAGCGCTCCTTCGTACTGTTGCCGCTGCAGGAACTGAATCCGGAGTATGTCGTTCCGGAATGGAACAAGACAGTCAATGAATTAGTGGCGGAATTGCCATCGAAGGATCTCGAAGAAATCTGGAAATACGCACCGGAATCCTGAATGTCTGAACGTATATTGAAAATGAAGATTTTTGTTGAAATGTTCTTGACGTTTTCATTTCAACAAGGTATACTTTAAAAGTTGAGAAATTAAGCAGAGGCACCCGCTTCTCGCCTAAGTGGACAATTGCGTCCCTGGGCCAGATATGTACAAGTAACTTGCAGCAATGCGAGTATTGTCGGCGGGGTTAGTATGACCCGCCGACTTTTTTCTGCGTTCTTTCTCTCAAATATCATGGAGGTGAACGACCATAGCAAAAGATATGATGGTTAACGACGGCATCCGTGCCCGCGAACTACGCGTCATCGGTAGTGACGGCGAGCAACTAGGAGTCAAATCGAAAAGTGATGCATTGCAGATTGCAGAAGCAGCTAATTTAGATTTAGTTTTGGTATCGCCAAATGCAAACCCGCCCGTTGCCCGTATTATGGATTACGGCAAGTTCCGTTTCGATCAACAAAAACGTGAACGTGAAGCCCGTAAAAACCAAAAAGTGGTAAGCCTTAAAGAAGTACGCTTGAGTCCTTCCATCGACGAAAATGATTTTCAAACGAAATTGCGGAATGCACGCAAATTCTTGGAAAAAGGTGACAAAGTGAAAGCATCGATTCGATTCAAAGGACGTGCGATCACCCACAAAGAAATCGGACAAAGGGTCCTTGATCGCCTTGCTTCTGAGCTTACTGACGTTGCGACGATTGAATCTCATCCTAAAATGGACGGAAGAAGCATGTTCTTGATGTTGGCACCCAAAGCCGATAAATAAATTTGTAACTTAATTTAGGAGGAAAGACAAATGCCAAAACAAAAAACTCACCGTGGTTCAGCTAAACGTTTCAAAAGAACTGGTAACGGCGGACTAAAACGTTGGAGCGCTTTTACAAGCCATAGATTCCACGGAAAAACGAAGAAACAAAGACGTCAATTGCGTCAAGCTTCAATGGTTAGCGCATCTGATATCAAACGTATCAGCCAACAATTATCACAAATGAAATAATTCTAAATAACAACAATAAGAGATAGAACCATGGTTCTAATAAGGAGGAAATCACTATGCCACGTGTTAAAGGTGGGACAGTAACCCGTAAACGCCGCAAAAAGATTATTAAATTATCTAAAGGTTATTACGGTTCAAAACATACATTATTCAAAACAGCTAAAGAACAAGTAATGAAATCTTATACTTATGCTTACAGAGACCGTCGTCAAAAGAAACGCGACTTCCGTAGATTATGGATTGCCCGTATCAACGCGGCTGCTCGTATCAACGGCATGAGCTACAGCACTTTGATCCACGGATTGAAACTTGCTGGTATCGAAATGAACCGTAAAATGTTGGCTGATTTGGCTGTTACAGACGCTGCGGCATTCGCTGCAGTAGCTGAACAAGCTAAAGCTGCTTTGGCAAAATAATTTTCTAATCGCTGCCCTCCGGTCTTTGGCCGGAAGTGCGGCGATTTTTTATTTTTCATAGAGTAAATGCTATACTGATGTTATGTCAGTAAATTAATGGGGGTATCAATTTGGAAGAGAAAGAATTACAGATGTTGATCGATCTGACGGATGCTAGAGGCGTTCCAGGCAACGAAGGGGAGGTCCGAGAAGTCTTCAGACGCTACGCGGAACCTTACGCTGAAAGTTTTTCGCAGGACGGATTGGGCGGGCTCTTTGCAAAACATACAGGAGCAGAAGATGGGCCGACCATTTTATTGGCGGGGCACTTGGATGAAGTCGGGTTCATGGTCACAAGTATCACCGAGAAGGGATTCGTCAAATTCCAAACATTAGGTGGATGGTGGAATCAGGTCATGCTGGCCCAACAAGTGGAAATCACCAACTCTAAAGGCGAACGTTGCCACGGAGTCATCGGTTGTAAACCGCCACATGTACTGACGCCGGAAGCGCGCAAAAAACCTTATGAAATTAAAGATATGTTCATCGATATCGGTGCTTCTTCGAAGGAGCAAGTAGCGGAATGGGGCATCAAACCTGGCGATATGATCACGCCATACATTTCTTTCAAACGCATGAACAATTCCAAATTTCTTTTAGCGAAAGCTTGGGATAACCGCATCGGACTTGCCGTTGCACTGAAAGTATTGGAAAATCTTGCAAATACTGCGCATCCGAATGTAATTTTCAGTGGCGGCAATGCTCAGGAGGAAGTGGGGCTGCGTGGTGCAAAGACAGCCACACATATGATCCGTCCGGACATCGCCTTTGCTTTGGATACAGGAACTGCTGGAGATACGCCGGGAATGACGCCTCAAGAAGCGGATTCCGAATTAGGCAAAGGGCCGCAATTGTTGATTTATGATGCATCGATGATCCCGCATCGTGGTTTACGCGATTTTATTGTTGGTGTTGCCGAAGAATGTGAAATTCCGTTCCAGTACACGGTCATCACAGGTGGCGGAACAGATGCTGGTGCTCAGCATCAGAGCCTGGATGGTATTCCATCTTTTGCTATTACTGTTCCGGTACGATACCTGCATTCACACACTTCCATGATCCATGAGGATGACTATTTGAACGCAGTCAAATTAGTCACTGAAATAGTCAAACGTTTGGATGCGGAAACAGTCAGACAGATCCGCGAAAACGTCTGACAATATGCAAAACATGAACATCTGTCAAAAAATATCCACATATTTTTGCGGAGTGATAGAGTAAGATATAGATAGTGATAAAGTAGGTGTCAAGAAAGCAAGAGGAGGGGATGGAAGGATGGAGAAGTTGAAGCGACGTATCGTAATCATCGGCGGTGGACTTAGAGGATTGACAGCTGCTTATGAAATCGATAAAGCCATCTGGAAACAAAACCTTCCGTTTGAGTATGTCGTTCTGGAGGATCGATCCGCAGTGGGCGGTATGATCCATACGATTGAGATGGACGGGTATGCGTTTGATGTAGGCGCATCAGCTTTCGATTCAAGGCGAGCGGATATTTCCGGGTTTTTTCGGGAATTAGGCTTGGAAAGCGAAATTCAATTCAGCAAAGGTGGGAAACTGGTGTTGTTCGATGGGAATGCAGTCATCGATGACGGTATGCCTACCTACCACGGCATACCACTTTTTCCGAATGGTATTTGGCAAGCCAATGGATTGACCTTTGATGCAAAGCTCCGAGCGTTCATGAATAGTCTGTTTTTGTCCAAAAACTTGCATGAGAACCCTGAGTATTCAACCGACAACTTTTTGGAATTTCGTTTGGGACGGGAAGTGGTCGACTATATGGCTGAGCCCTATTATCCTGATAACGTCTACGGCTCTATGGAATTAATGCCGGTAAAATTGTTCGATGACAATTTGGTGACCATTTTCGGAAGGGCACATATCGGAAAAAATAAAAAAGAACAGTTGTTGCGTTTTGCGGATGGATCCGGTCAGGAGTATACCTTCAAAGGCGGACTGACAACCTTAATCAAATCTTTGGCCCAGCACTCGGAAGGCCATCTGTATGTGAATCAGAAAGTGAAATCATTGAGCAGTGTTGCGGAAGACTTGCTGCTGATTGAATTGAATGGACGTGAATCCATGCGTGCCGGAAGTGTTCTCGTCACAACAAACCCTCAGGAATCCTTAAGTTTTTTGGAAGGTCTTACCAGTGAGGTTGCTATCCCGAAAGCCGAAAGTACCAGTGTCGGAACCGTTTTTTTCAAAATAAACAAAACAGCAGTCAAAAATCCGCCTGAGGGACAAGGATTTGTGATTCCGCGAAAAAGTTCCTATCATACTACCAAGGTTGTTGTCCTGAACAACAAATGGCCGTTGCTTGAGCAGGCTGAACACTATTATATACTTGTGGAATTCGGCAGACGTTTGGAAGAAACCTTGATAGAATTAGCTGATGCTCTCGTGATGGAGATCATCAAGAATGAAGTGAAGGAAATTTTGACTTTGGCTGAAGAACCTCTACAGGTCATTTTTTATCGCTGGGAAAAAGCCGTACCGCATTTCAGTCTGCAGCAAAGACAAGAGATGCTGGATGATGATTATCCAGTCGATAGAGAGTATGCAAAAAGAGGCGTTTTTGTCGGAGGGAACGGAATGACGGGTTATGGAATGGAAAATGCCATCATAGAGGGAAAACGCTTGGCTGATGAGGCGATCCGCTACATGAAAGAAATGGAAAAGAACAACAGTCCGAATTAAAAATGAAACAGTTCGCCTATCTGTATGATTACAAAGGAGGGTGGACTGTTTTTTAAATTCATATAGTGTTTATTTTTGTTTGGTGCTATAATAAATCCAATGATGTTTAACTGTTACCTATTTACCGGAAAACTGTTTATTTCTACAGGGGTGAAATGATTTTCGATCGTCGAAAGCTGAAGGCATGTTATAATCTGAATAAGATTCTTTGCTTATCAGATATTGGATTGGAGGATGTTTAATGGAATTGACTATTTTGGGCTGCATGGGTGGCTATCCTACAAAAGATGTCGGTACGACAGCTTATCTGCTGACATCCGATGACTTTAAACTATTGATCGATGTCGGCAGCAATGCTTTATTGTCTCTGGAACATCATCTGGATCCGTTGGATTTGGATGCGGTCATTTTGACCCATTATCACGCGGATCACATTGCGGATTTGGGTGTTCTGCAGTACACTTTCCAGCTGAAAGAGCCTGCAGTCGGTAAATCTAAAAAAATATTGCCGATATACGGTCATGTCGAATCGGAATTTTTCCGCTTGTTGGAGATGCCGGGGGTGAGCGAAGGGATTGCCTATGCTCCGGAAGAAACGTTGGAGTTGGGACCTTTCCGGATCCGTTTTTTGAAAACCGTCCATCCGGTTCCGTGCTATGCGTTGCGGATCGAGGAAATCGCAACCGGAAAAGTCTTCGTTTTCGGGGCGGATTCAGCCTATTTACCGGCATTTGTGCCTTTCGTGAAGGATGCTGACCTGTTCTTGGCTGATGCCAATCTGTTCAACGGAAACGAGCGTCACCATGCACATATGACTGCAGGCGAAGTCGGGACGTTAGCTGAAGAAGCCGCGGTCAAACAATTGATCCTGACTCATTTGCCGCAAAAAGGTACGCTGTCTGTGCTCCTGGACCAAGCGAAAGAGGCTGCGCCATCCGTGTCCGTGACGTTGGCTGAAAAAGATCGGATCATCACCATCTGACCGGATTCAGAATCCGGAATGAAACAACAAATCATAATGAAGAATGGGAGAGGAACAGGCATATGTATTTTGTAGATAATCAAGGACAGTTGGATCCAAGCGTTAATATTGCGTTGGAGACATTTTTATTGAAGGAAAAGATCTTGGACGAGCCGATTCTGTTGTTCTATATAAATGAACCGTCGATCATCATCGGACGCAATCAGAATACGATCGAAGAAATCGATGCTGACTATGTCGAAGCAAATAAAATCCATATCGTCCGCCGCATGTCCGGAGGGGGCGCAGTATACCACGACCTAGGTAACTTTTCATTCTGCTTCATCACGAAAGATGATGGCGATTCTTTCCGCGATTTCGGAAAATTCACTAAGCCGGTCATTTCCTTTTTGCACAGCGTAGGCGTCAAGGAAGCTGAATTAAAAGGAAGAAACGACTTGGTTATCGGAGAAAAAAAATTCTCAGGGAATGCCATGTACGCGACAAACGGAAGAATGACTGCCCATGGGACGATCCTATTCGACTCTGATTTGGATGCCGTAACGAGTGCGTTGAAACCGCGCAAAGAGAAAATCGAATCGAAAGGTATCAAGTCGATCCGTAGTCGTGTAACCAACATCAAACCATTTGTTGATGAGGCTTATCAAAATCTGACTACGGAACAATTCCGTGACTTGATGCTGCTGTCGATTTTTGATGTCGAAACGCGTGAAGAAGTAAAAGAGTACCACTTGACCGATGAAGATTGGAAACGCGTATATGAAATCCGCGAAGAGTACTTTGGCAACTGGGATTGGAATTACGGTAAATCGCCTAAATTCGAAATCCAAAAACATCATCGCTTCCCCATCGGCTCCATTGAAGTCCGCTTGAATGTTGAAGAGGGGCATATCCAACAGTTGAAGATTTTTGGTGATTTCTTCGGTTTGGGTGAAATCAAAGATGTTGAAGAAGCGTTTATTGGCGTCAAATATGCCAAACAGGACATCCTGGACAAACTGAATGAACTTGACATCAAGAAATACTTCGGCAATGTGACAGCCGAAGAGTTGTTAGAAGAGTTGTACTGATAAAGAAAGAGAGGCCCCGCAATGTTTGCGGAGCTTCTCTTTTAGATTTTTACGGCTAAACGAACCCGTTCAGCATTTCTTGTCCAGCTTCACGAGTTAGCCCTTCGGAAATTAGATAAATCATACCTATTGTGCTCTACGATGCTCATACGGTATGATTTCCTAAATTTCTTTCAGGGCTAAACGAACTCGTTCAGCATTTCTGTTCTATCTGTGGAGGCCGATTGCTGTTTCCATGCGTTTCAGTGTTTCGGAGGCAACAGTATTCGCTTGTTTTGCGCCTGCATCCAATATATCATCCAGTTCTTTGGAACTCAATAACTCGTAATAACGATTCTGCATCGGTTCCAATTCAGCGATGATGGCATCCGCCAGTTTTTCTTTGAAATTACCGTAGCCTGAGCCCGCAAATTCTTTGACCAAGTCATCGATCGAGCGATCAGTAAAGGCCGAGAAAATCGTCAACAAATTCGAGATGCCAGGCTTGTTTTCTTTATCGTATTCGATGATGCCGCTTGAGTCGGTGACGGCACTCTTGATTTTTTTGCGGATGACTTTTGGCTCATCCAGTAAGGAAATGTATCCTTTGGTATTCTTGTCGGATTTGCTCATTTTGCTGGTAGGGTCTTGGATGCTCATGATCCGTCCGCCGTCTTCTGGAATCATCGGTTCCGGCATCGACAGGATTTTGTTGCCTTTTCCATACTTGTTGTTGAAACGTTGCACAAAGTCCCTTGTCAATTCCATGTGCTGCTTCTGGTCTTCGCCAACAGGGACGAAATCCGTATTGTAAAGAATGATATCAGCTACCATCAATGGAGGGTAAGTCAGTAATCCGGCCGAAACGGTCTCTTGTTTGGAAGATTTATCTTTGAATTGGGTCATTCTCTCCAATTCGCCCAAGTAAGTGTTGCATTGGACGATCCAAGCAGCTTGAGCATGCGCAGGGACTTCCGATTGGATGAAAATAGTCGATTTGTTCGGATCGATTCCAAGCGCCAGATAAAGAGCTGCCAACCCACGTGTCCTTTCTGTAAGGGTGGCTGGATCTTGTGGAACGGTAATCGCATGCTGGTTTACGATGCAGTAGGTGCAGTCATAATCTTCTTGACGCTGCACAAATTGCTTCATCGCTCCGATATAGTTCCCGATTGTCGGGATGCCGCTGGGCTGAACGCCGGAAAATATTTTCTTTTTCATAAATGCCTCCTAGGTTAAGTACGTCACTTTTTATTATAACGCAAATCCGGCTTGTATTCACGATTTTATTCGAATGCACAAAGTTGAACGATTGCGGAACGAGTGGAAGCGTTTTTATTAATTAGGCTGAATTCGAAAAAAAATAATTATCAAACGATATTTATTATAAATTATAAAGTTTCATAAGAAAGGTGCCCGATGTAAAAAAGCCTTTAAATAAAGGTTTCACAATGTTTTTGCTGACTTTAAAAAAGTGTAAATGTGTCTGAAATGTGTCTGAAATTTGTAGAGTCCTTAAAAAAAGGATAGCTATTGTGCTTAGATTGGTTTATAATAAGTCTTGTAAGTGATTCACAAACAAAACTTACGAATAAAGGAGAGATCAGAGATGGTAACATTATATACTTCCCCAAGTTGTACCTCATGTCGCAAGGCACGTGCATGGCTAGAAGAAAATAACATCCCTTATACTGAAAGGAATATATTCTCCGAACCTTTGACAGAAATTGAAATCAAGAGCATCCTAAAAATGACTGAAGAAGGCACTGAGGAGATTATTTCCACTCGATCCAAAGCATTCCAAGAACTTAACATCGACTTAGACGAATTACCTTTAAATACATTATTCACTTTGATCGAGGATAATCCCGGTCTGTTGCGTCGTCCGATCATTTTGGACGAAAAACGTTTGCAAGTGGGATACAACGAAGATGAAATCCGTCGTTTCTTGCCAAGGGAAGTCCGCGCGCTGGAATTACAAAAAGCGCAAAGATTGGCAAACTTCTAGTCAAAAGCAATCAAAAAAGAATCAACAGACAAGTGCACCGGAAAAACGGTTGTACTTGTCTTTTTTACGGAAAGAAACGAATAGATGAGAAAGTAAATGAGAAGTTGAAAGATTTTGTGCTTTTGTCTTTACATTTTTGCGATTTGATTTACAATGGGTATAAGAAAAATAGGGAAAGAAAAGTGGGGTGAAGCATGATGGAAATGGAAAACATCAACGAAAACACAATTCGCGTTTTGATTGAGAATTCTGATTTGGAGGAAAGAGGTATCACCTTTCTGGATTTATTAGGAAATCAAAAGCAAATCGAGAGCTTTTTTTACAGCATCCTCGAGGAAGTAGATGTCGATAATCAATTTCATGAATCAGATGCAATTACTTTCCAAGTGCTGCCTAATGGAAATGGGTTAGAGTTATTCATCAGTAAAGGTATGAATAACGAAGACGACTTCGATATGGCGAATGGCTCCAATCAATTGGAGCATGTAGTGGATTACATCAAAAAACAGACGAAGAGTTTCAATGAACGTGACAAAACGGCTGCGGCTACTGAAGAAGATGATATGGCACCTTTGGAAGTCGTATTCAAATTCCAGAGTTTTGACGACTTTTTGGAGCTGGCGAAACGGATGTTTTTGGAGAGCGGCGTCTCTTCGCTTTACTACTATGATAATCAGTATTATTTGGCGGTTGTCTATTTCATAGATGAGATGACGGAAACGAATATCGACAACGAAATCTTGAAGGCGCTGGAATTTTCTGAGGAATCTGATATCGCTGTTGAGATACTTGGCGAATACGGCAAGCTGGTTATCCAAGACAACGCATTGGAATCAGCCAGACATTACTTCAAATAAATAAAAAAATCTGATCCGACCCTCGACTGGGTCGGATTTTTTCTTGTCCATTCGCGGATATTATGGGAAACAGAAAGAAAGGGCGGTTGTTTATGTTGATCGCTAGAAATGCAAGTGGGGAATTGATTCCAGCTTATCAAGCCTCAAAACAAAAAGGCAAAACTATCGGGGAGTATTATTGCCCGGCCTGTAAGGGGAGGTTGGTGCTGAAAAAAGGGGATGTCATGATCGCTCATTTTGCCCATCACCAACAATCGGATTGCGCCGTTTTTTCGGAAGGTGAAACACTTCCTCACCTGATGGGAAAACAAATGCTTCTGGAGAAATTTCGGCGTGAAGGGGTTGCTGTCACTTTGGAGTGTTGGCTTCCGGAATTGCAGCAGCGTCCGGATCTCCTGCTGGTTCTGGAAAATGGAAAGAAAATTGCTGTGGAGTACCAATGCAGTCCGATTTCGCCTGCCGATCTTAGGGCACGTACACAGGGGTACCAAAGATTCGGCTACGAAGTGTGGTGGATTTGTGGAACGCATTATCAACCGGGGGGCATCAAAATAACGCAGTCGGTCTGCCAATTCTTGAATCATTCCGATGCACTCGGGAATTGGATTTGTATTTTGGATACAGCAGCGAATGAGATAGCCATCCATCACCATCTAAAGTTGAGCAGCGATGATCGCTTTCATTTTATGAAGATTGCGATTCCGGTGGATGATCTTAAAGTTGTTGCTTTAGAAAGTCTTTACGCAAAAGGTTGCTTGCCCGGGTACAAAGATATGCTGCTGTCGTCTGCCGGCAAAATCGTTGACCGCAAACATATGCAGGCGAAGGATATCAATCTGTTGCGGTATCGAACCGATCCGGAGCATCGGAAATTTCTTTTGGCGGTCTATCTCGATCGGAAGGATTTGTATCATTTGCCGGCAATCCTGTTTGAGTTACCTTGTCGAACGTTAGGCATCCGAACGCCGGCATACATCTGGCGTTACTATCTTCTTAAAGACTTCAGTAATCCGGAAACGGCAAAGCTTCTCACAAAAAAACACCTTCTCGAGTGGCTGTCAACTTGTATACGCACGAACAGAATCCGGACACGTGTTGCGATGGAGGCCAACATGGAACTTCTATGGGAACCCTTGCTCCAATTCATGATGCGGTTGGTCGAGGATGGCCACGCCGCAGCCATTGGCAGGGAAGCATGGGTCCTGCTATCCGAGCCGTTGAACAGAAATGAAACGGATCATCATTCGTGTTTGAGTTAGAATCTGTATATTCTTGCCAGTACCCTTTCGGCCCTAAGGTATGCTAAAATTATACTATTGAAATAATTTTAGGGGGAAAGTGGATGACAAACACAGAGAAACATTTAAAGAGAGCGGAAGTCCCTGAGGCTTCCACGTGGGATTTGACAGCGATCTTTCCGACGGATGCAGCTTTCGAGAAAGAGTTGGATGAATTAGCGGGAGCGGTTCCTTTCGTACGGGCTTTGCAGGGAACCATCGGCTCGAGCAGTCAAGCTCTATTGAAAGGGATTGAAGAAGTCCTCGAAATCAATCAAAAGTTGGAACGGGTCTATGTCTATTCCCATCTGAAGAATGATCAGGATACGGCGGACAGTCTGTATCAGAATTTGCACGATAAAGCCTTGTCGATTTTGACGAGCGTCAGTGAAGCTACCTCTTGGTTCGAGCCAGAAATCATGGAGATTCCGGAGGATGAACTGGAGAAGTACTTAGCAGAAAACGATAAGCTGAAACCTTACGCGCATTTATTGGATAGCCTTACCTCTGCTCGTGAGCACGTCCTTACCGCCAGAGAAGAAGAGTTATTGGCGGGTGCGGGAGAAATTTTTGCTGCGCCAAGCAAGACTTTTTCCGTTCTCAATAATGCTGACATGACATTCCCGAAAGTGAAAAATGAAGAGGGCCAGGAGGTCCAATTGACTCATGGTTTGTATGGAAAGTTGATGGAAAGCCCGGATCGGGAAGTCCGTGAAGGAGCCTTCAAAGCACTATACAAGACATATGATGGTCTGAAAAATACGTTTGCGACTACCTTATCGACTAACGTGAAGGCGCACAATTACAAATCCAAAGTACATAAATATGAATCCGCCCGTGCAGCCGCTCTGGCGAATAATCACATTCCGGAATCCGTTTACGACACGTTGTTGGATGTGGTGAATGAACATCTACCTTTGTTGCATCGCTATGTGGACTTGCGTAAAGACTTGTTGGGGGTCGAGGAGTTGCATATGTACGATATGTATACGCCATTGACAGGGGAAGCCCCAATCAAATACAGCATCGAGGCGGCGATGGAAGAAACCTTGAAAGGTCTTCAGCCGCTTGGAGAGGACTATTTGGCTATCCTCCAGGAAGCATTTGACAATCGTTGGATCGACTGGCTTGAGAATGAGGGGAAACGCAGCGGAGCTTATTCTTCCGGTGCCTACGACACGAATCCGTATATCCTGATGAATTGGCAAGATTCGTTGAATCAATTGTATACATTGGTCCATGAATTGGGACACAGCGTGCACAGCTATCTGACAAGAAAGAACCAGCCTTATGTGTACGGAGATTATTCGATTTTCCTGGCCGAAATCGCTTCGACAACGAATGAAAATATTTTGACCGATTATTTGTTGAAGACGCAAACCGATCCTAAAGTCCGCATCTATATTTTGAATCATTACCTGGATGGTTTCAAAGGAACGATATTCCGCCAAACCCAATTTGCCGAATTTGAACACTATATCCATCAGCAAGCCTTGGCAGGTGTTCCGTTGACGCAAGATTTCATGACTTCTTATTATGCGGAATTGAATGCCAAGTATTATGGTCCGAGCGTCGAAAAGGATCCTGAAATCGGCATCGAATGGACCCGTATTCCGCATTTCTACTATAATTATTACGTCTACCAATACGCTACCGGCTTTTCGGCTGCGACGGCATTGGCTAAACGCATCGTGGAGGGTGAAGAGGGCGCGTTAGAGAAGTACCTTTCCTATCTGAAAGCAGGAAACAGCGACTATCCGATTGAAGTTATGAAAAAAGCAGGCGTGGACATGACTCAGTCAGCTTACATCGAGGATGCTATGAAAGTGTTCGAGGAACGTCTGAATGAACTCGAACAATTGATTGCAGCGCAACAGGCTTAATCAAATGAGTCCTTCTAATAATAGTCTTCATTAGAAAAAGCTTCGCGGCCCTCCGAGGGTCGCGAAGCTTTTCTTAATCAGTGGGTGATGCGTTGGTAGTTTTTTCCGATTGTCGTGATGTTTGTTTTCTTCAGGTTGGCATTCTTCTGGTCGCACGCTACCGAGCAATCCTTGATTACTTCATGCAATACTTCGGCAGTGATGTTGTCTTCCAACAAGAGGCCGTATTGATAATTCAGATTATCAAAGATGACAAGCGAAGGATTCGTTTTGATGTTCATCTCTTGGGCGATATGCTGATCTGCTTCATAGCTGCTTTTTACGAAAGGCGATTCTTTGTCCTCAAAAAACATGTCGACATCCAGATTAGCTTTGATAGCCACTACCGTTAATAGTTCTTTAGAGTAGGCGGTCTTACCGTCCGCAAGTGATTTCTGCAGGTGAAGCAAAAAGTTGCGGCCGCGTTTTTTGCCTTGCATCAAGGCAGCTTTATATGCCAAAGAGGCATCATAGATGGAACTGTATATTTGATTGCGTAAGGTTAAATCTTTTTCCGGCAAATTTAATCTCTTCATGTACTGCGTCACGGTATTGAAATTATGGAAAGTGATGAAGTGGAAGTGAACTTTCGGGCCTTCCAATGAACTCATGAATTTCAGAACTTCTTGTTCGGTAAGGTAGCACTTGTGGCCTATCGGGTTCACGAATAGATAAAGCTCAAAAATCTGTTGAGGAGAAGAGATAGAATCAGCTGTATTCTGTTTTGACCTATACATTTTAATCCTCCCTCTTTCCTGTTTTGCTTACTATTAGTTTACCAAAAAAAATCCCAAACAAGTAGCAATAAGGCTTCCCGAAGAGTTGCCTGTTGAAGACCGGCAATAGTTCTTCCTTATGACCTTCTTTTTTCTTGTTCAGTATCGGCTGTTTCATTGTCAAGGTGTATTTTACGAGACAATGAACTAATTTGCAACTAAATCGATTGATTTTTTTTATCTTGTATAGCTTGAGATTCGATTCAAACAGAAGAATTTTGCGCTTTTGTCTGTTTTACGCGATGAAATAAGCAAAAAGATCCATTCTTCGTTCGATTCTGCGGAGAATGGATCTTTTTATATAGAATGGATCGGCGGAAATTAACTACTAATGATGTGTCGTCGAATTTGGATAGGCCAGCATACGTTCGATTTTTTGTTTCGCTTTTCGGACTTTGATGCCATGGAGCTTCAGAAAATTCTGGAATATGAGGGCTCCTTCTTCCAAAGACTCGGACTCGAATTCTAATTCGTAATCCATCTGATCCTGGTAGAAACTTTTATCCAAGAAGAAGGTACCTTTGTCACCCGGGAAATCATAGCGGATGGTCGAGAGTTGTCCGATTATGACAAGGTCCCCTGGCGCGATACCTAATCCCTTCAATTTGTCGGCTACATTCCCTGTTGCTTTCATCAGATGAGCTTCGACCAATGTTTTTGCTTCATCGAGAGTCAAATCATCATTCGTTTCCAATTTTTCATTTTCTTGGATAGGCGTCTTCAGTGTAATTTCACCTTTATCTTCATACATCCGGATGCGCAGTCCACTGTTCAGACCCTTCAGTTTAAAGTCAGGTGTATCGAAATAGATATTGGTTTGTTTGGTCGGTTCAGTTTCATCAAGGTCGAAGGCAACGATCAACGCTTCGTATTCTTCTTTATTTAATAGGTTTTTGAATTCTTTTTCAATATTTTGGCTCATTGTCGGTACTTCCTTTCTGTTAAGAGGGTCGTTTTGATCGCGGTAGCTGATCAAAATTCGAATGTGCGTCAAATCCATTCATCAGCACATAATCGAGTAGGTGATGCAAAATCTTAATCATATTGTATCATAAGTTTTGCATTGGTTATCATTTAGCGATACTGATGTAAAGTGCGTATTGTTTATATTTGAATAAAAAATGAAAAAAAATGAATTCGTCCCTTTTCGACAAGAATTGTATAGAATCATAAATAATTGTGATAAAATAAAGTAGCATATACTATATGATAGGGTGTCGTTCTATGGAAAATAAGGAAGTTGAAAACTGGGATTCATTTTTAGCGCCGTACGAACAAGCGGTAGAGGAACTAAAAGTTAAGCTGAAGGGAATCCGCAAGCAATATCGCGATGAGAATACGCACGCCCCCATCGAATTCATTACGGGACGTGTCAAAACAAAGGAAAGCATATTGGAAAAGGCGGAAGTCCGGGATATCGACTTGACCAGACTGGAACAAGACGTACAGGATATTGCCGGATTGCGGATCATGTGCCAATTTGTAGAGGATATACACGAAGTTGTGCGCCTTTTGCGCGCAAGAAAAGACTTTAAGATCATCATAGAACGGGATTACATTACGCATAAAAAAGAGAGCGGCTATCGCTCGTACCATATGGTGATCGAATATCCGGTCCAACGCATTTATGAAGAGAAAAAAATACTCGTCGAAATTCAGATCAGGACATTAGCCATGAATTTTTGGGCAACGATCGAACATTCGTTGAACTACAAATATCGAGGCGAATATCCTGAAGAATTGCATGACCGTCTGATACGCGCGGCAGAAGCTGCCTTTCGTCTTGACGAAGAAATGTCGGAAATACGCGAAGAAATCAAGGATGCGCAACGTTATTTTTCCGATAAGAAAGAAGATGGACGATAAAATTATTCGAGAGGAGATCGGATATGAAAATTGCACTGGTCCATAACCAGACGCCAGAGACGTTATCCGTTGCGGCGAAGTTCAAAGAGATGTGCCTCTCTGAAAAAATTGAAATTATCACGGACCATCCGGATCTTGTGGTATCGATCGGGGGCGATGGCACATTGCTTTCGGCTTTCCATAAATACGAAGAACAATTGAACCATGTGCGATTTGTGGGAATCCATACTGGACATCTGGGCTTCTATACGGATTGGCGTACTTATGAACTGCCGGAACTTGTGGAAAGCCTGAAGCATGACAAAGGGGAAAGCGTCAGCTATCCACTGCTCGATGTGCGCGTCAAGTATGCTGATGAGGAGGAAGAAACCCGCTACATTGCTCTGAACGAAGCAAGTTTGAAGAAAATGGACGGAACAATGGTTTGCGATATCTACGTGAAGGATGAGCTGTTCGAGACATTCCGGGGTGATGGTCTTTGTGTTTCCACTCCTACAGGTTCGACCGGGTTCAGCAAATCGCTTGGTGGAGCCGTTATCCATCCTCGCACGGAAGCTATCCAGCTGACCGAGATGGCCTCGGTGAATAACCGCATCTATCGGACGCTGAGTTCACCCATGATCATAGCGAAAGACGAATGGATTGTTATTTATCCTCACAAGGAAGATCGCTTGATTTTGTCTGTGGATCATTTGACATTCAAGAAACGAAGCATCGAACGACTGTTTTACCGGATTGCTCAGGAGCGCGTGCATTTTGCGCGTTACCGTCACACGCATTTCTGGGATCGGGTGGAGGATGCGTTCATCGGCGTGAAGAAAAACGATAGGAACGAACGGACAAAGGAGCGGTGAATATGTCAACCAAAAAGTGGCTGCTGAAGGCGCGTTTGAAGGAACAGCACATCGAAGCGCTGAAGGGGCTCTACCCGGATTATGAGATGATTACCGATGACGCGGAAACAGAAGGTTTCAGTGCAGTCGAATGGACTGTCGGATGGAACGACGAATTGACCAACCTGTTGGAGGAAGGAAAGTTGCCTTCATTGAAATGGGTCCAAGCGATTTCGGCAGGCGTGAACAGTCTTCCCTTAGAAACCTTTGAAAGAAAGGGAATCTACTTGACGAACGCGAGCGGCATCCATGCTGAACCGATTGCTGAATACGTCATCGGCGTATTGCTTTCGCATATGCGCGGATTGAAGGCTGCGATCCTGAATCAGCCTCAACGCAAATGGGAACAGACCATGGAACTCCAGGAACTGAAAGGCAAGACGATGATGATCGTAGGTGCGGGTCACATCGGGAATCGGCTGGGAGAACTGGCCAAAGCATTCGGTATGAAAGTCATCGCTGTCAATCGCAGCGGTAAGGATTTACCTGGCATGGATGTGACGGTCAAAATGGATGATATTGTTACAGTCATCGATTTTGCGGATGTTGTCGTGGATATCCTTCCCCAAACGGATGAAACCTATCGTGTGTTCAATGATGCTCTATTCTCGCGCATGAAAAAGGGTGTTCTATTCGTGAATGTAGGGCGTGGCGCCACGGTGGACAGCGATAGTCTCATCAAAGTGTTGGACAATGGGACGGTGGCCTACGCGGCTTTGGATGTGTTCGACGAGGAACCGTTGCCGGCAGAAAGTCCATTATGGAGGCATGAAAAGGTACTGATTACGCCGCACTTTTCGGGTGTGGTTGAACATTTCCGGGACAGTCTGTTTGAAGTTGTCTTGGAGAACGCAAAGAGTTACAAAGAAGACGGCAAACCAAGCCGTAATCTGATTGATTTTGGGAAGAAATATTAACAGATAAAGAAGGGCTGCACCAGCGACTTGGCAGGTGTGGTCTTTTTTGCCAATTTTTTTCACATGACGGCGGGGCATGAGTTGTGGAATGTGCTCATTTTGGTTAGAATAGGAATGTATGTTACCAGGCTGAATCCTGAAGCTTTCAGGATCATTGTAATGCTTGGTGATCTGTTCAATATCCGGACCAGCAAAGAAACAATCAATCCGGCTGATCCGCATGTAGAGATTTGGTATAGAGTAGGGGTAGTGTGTAGTGATTTTTAGCTGGATATATGAAAAAGAAGAGACGATACAAATGAAGACTTTTTTACGTTCCAAGGGTATATCAAAAAGTCTGCTTGCTACGATCAAATTTGATGGTGGCAGTATCTGGCTGAACGGTAAAGAAAGAACGGTCTTGGCGACCTTGAAAAAGGGCGATAAAGTAATGATCCGGATTCCGGATGAAGGGGAGCATGAAACGACTGTCGGAGTGGATATGCCTTTGGACATATTATTTGAGGACGACCACTTTTTAATTGTGAACAAACCATTTGGCGCTGCCTCCATACCATCAAAGGTGCACCCGCGTCTTTCAATGGCGAATCGCGTCAAAGGCTACTACCAACGTCAAGGCTACGTGGACCAAGTCATCCATATTGTCACGCGATTGGATCGCGATACGACCGGTGTGATGCTTTTTGCAAGGCATGGGTATGCGCATGCTCTGATGGACACGTTATTGCGCAACAAGGAAGTCGACAAAACGTACCGAGCGATCTTATCCGAACCGGTGCTGACGCAACCCCACGGATTCATCGATGCCCCCATCGGCAGGACAGAGGATTCGATCATGACGCGAATGGTCAGGGAAGACGGTAAACAAGCGCTGACGGAATATTGGTTGGATAAGACCTATCCTGATGGGCAGACTGTGAAAATCAAGTTACATACGGGAAGGACCCATCAGATTCGGGTGCATTTCACCTCCATCGGTGCGCCACTGCTTGGAGATGACCTTTATGGAGGAAAGGCTGACCCAGAAATATTACGGCAAGCCCTGCATTGTGAGTCATTGGCATTTGTGCATCCGATCAGTGGGGAGCCCTTAAAGATAGAAGCGCCGTTGCCGGATGATTTCATCAAATGGGAAAGCAGACAGAGAGACAAGGAGGCTGATGTCCGTGTTGGAACCACAATATGAATTTGAACTGGACGAAGCGTTTGCGAAAATCCGCGAATCACTCCAAGGCGAGGATATGGAAAAATTCCGTTCCGATTTTTTGGACTATCACCTCTACGATCAGGCCCAGATCTATCTAGCCCTGGCGCCTGAGGAACGTATTGCGATGTACAATTATCTCTCCGTAAATGAAATGGCTGACATGTTCGAAATTATCGAAGAAGATGTCGAGTCGATCGAAGCGTATCTTTTGGAAATGAACAATCAATATGCAGCTGATATGTTGGCCAACATGTATGCCGATAATGCCGTTGATATGCTGAAACAGCTGAAGGATGAGCGGATTTGGTTGTATCTGCGCCTTATGCCTATAGAGGCGGCAAAAGAAATTCGCGCCCTGTTGAATTATGAAGATGAGACTGCCGGGGCCATCATGACGCCGGAATTCGTCTCGATCGTCGCCAACCAAACGGTTCGTTCAGCGATGGCCATCCTCAAGAGTAAAGCGCCTGATGCGGAAACCATCTACTATATTTACGTCGTCAATGTGGATAATGTACTGGTCGGCGTCATTTCCTTGAGGGATCTGATCGTGAACGATGAAGATATGATGATTGGCGATATCATGAGCGAGCGGATCGTTTCCGTGAACGTAAACGAAGGGCAAGAAGATGTAGCTCATAAAATCAGGGACTATGACTTTCTGGCTGTACCGGTAGTCGACGAAAACAATGTATTGCTGGGGATCATCACCGTCGATGACATCATTGACGTCATCGATGAGGAAGCCGTCAGCGACTTCTCCGGTTTGGCCGGGGTCGACGTTGAGGAGCAATCGGAAAATCCTTTTGTGGCGGCATCCAAGCGGTTGCCGTGGTTGATTACGCTATTATTCTTGGGTATGGGAACATCCACTTTGATCAGCCAATATGAAGGTTTGATTTCGGATGCATCGATCCTTTCCGTGTTTGTCACCTTGATCACCGGAACATCCGGTAATGCGGGGACACAATCGCTTGCCGTCGCAGTCCGCAAGATCGGCATGCAGGATGATGAGGAGAAAAATTTGTTCCGTACCATTTTATCCGAGTTGGCGACCGGGGTGATTTCCGGATTGGTTACTGGTGTCACGATTGCGCTCGTCATCGGTGTTTGGAAACAGAATTTCATTTTGGGTGGGATCATCGGCATTTCCATGTTGGTTGCCATCACGGTTGCGAATCTGGCCGGCAGCTTGATTCCGGTATTGATGGATCGTCTTGGCTTTGATCCTGCCGTCGCAAGCGGACCGTTCATCTCGACATTCAGCGATTTAACATCCGTTTTGATTTATTTCAATATCGCAAAACATTTTATCAACACGCTTATGTAGGTGCAAAAATAGGCAATGAACAAGCAAACGCTTTGTCCATTGCCTATTTTTTAACGGGGTTAGTGCTCATCCCCTAAACGCGAATCATCACGCTCTATCAAACGCGTTCTGATTCGCGGGGGATTCCGCCTAAGCTGCTATTACGTCACGGCCAAAAAGCGGCCGTTCTCGTAATAGCCTCTTAGTGCTCATCCCCTAAACGCGAATCATCACGCTCTATCAAACGCGTTCTGAATCCCAGAAATCTGTGCCTAAGCTGACTACCACACACGGACAAAAAACGTCCGCTTAGTGTTAGTCCTCTTAGTGCTCGATTTCTACCCGGGATTCATCACGCTCTAATATTTTGTCCATGTCATGATGCAGTATTCCAGCTTCTTCGTATTCTTCGCCGCAGATGGTATAGCCGACTTTTTCGTAAAATCCGATGGCATGGTTCTGAGCGCCGAGGAACAGGCGCTTGCCACCGAGCTCACGTATGTATCTTTCGATTTCTTGCATGAGGATGCTGCCGTATTTCTTTTCTCTTGCGACTTTGCGGATGGCAACGCGCTGCACCTTGTATTTACCGTTTTCCATCGGATAAATGCGGGCAGTGGCAACCGGAATGGATTTTTGATAGCCAACGAGGTGTAGGGTTTTATCTTCCAAATCGTCAATTTCTATCGAGACCGGTACCTGCTGCTCCTCCACGAATACTTCTTTGCGGATGTCCAAGGCATCCTTGTAGGTTTTGGATTTTAGATTTTGTGTCCATTCAAAATGCAACAACGCGTATTCCTCGCTTTCAAAATTTACTAGGTTCGTTGGAACCTCTGTTCTTATTTTACCTGAATCAGCATTTTTTGTCTGAAATAATTGCTTTTGTCTTTTTTAAAGCCTTTCTTTTGCTATACTTATATAATCAGCTAGAGGAGGAATAGTATGCTTGACATAATTGAAACAATCCAACAATTGACAAACATTCCATCGCCAACAGGATATACGGCGGAAATCATCGGATTCTTGGATGAAAATCTGAAAAAAAAGGGATATCAGCCTGAACGGAATCATAAAGGAAGTTTGATGGTGACGGTTAAAGGGAACGAAGACCACAAAAGGCGTTTTGTGACTGCGCATATCGATACGCTGGGGGCGATGGTGCGCGCAATCAAACCGGATGGTCGCTTAAAAATAGAGCTGATCGGCGGGTTCACTTACCATTCAATTGATGGTGAATACTGCACGATCCATAGTGCTGCTACCGGAAAAGAGTGGACGGGTACGATATTGTTGCACCAAACCAGTGTCCATGTATACAAAGATGCGCGAACGGCTGAACGCAGTCAAGACAATATGGAGATTCGTCTGGACGCGGAAGTGCACTCTGCAAAGGATGTCGCTTCGCTTGGCATAGGGGTAGGGGATTTCATCAGCTTTGCTCCCCGGACAGAGATTACGCCATCCGGTTACATCAAGTCAAGACATCTGGACGATAAAGCGAGTGCGGCTATCTTGCTGCAGTTCCTGCACCGTATCGCGGACGAAAACCTGATGTTACCGTATACGACTTGTTTCTTCTTTTCGAACAACGAGGAAATCGGCTACGGCGGCAACTCGAATATGCCACCGCACACGATGGAATATTTGGCTGTCGATATGGGTGCGATGGGCGATGATCAGCAGACTGACGAGTATACCGTGTCCATCTGCGTGAAGGACGGATCGGGCCCTTACCACTTCGGACTTCGTCAACAATTGGTCGGATTGTGCGAATCAAAGGCCATTCCTTACAAGTTGGATATCTATCCTTTTTACGGCAGTGATGCCTCTGCAGCCATGAAAGCGGGTTGGGATGTTCGCCATGCTTTGATCGGACCGGGAATCGATGCAAGCCATGCCTACGAGCGGACCCATCGGAAGTCTCTCGATGCGTGCGCGAGCTTGTTGGAAGCGTATCTGTCCGCTCCGATGATCGAAAACTAGATTCGCAAAAAGGGGATATTCAATGGAAAAGTCAAAGAAAACAAATCTGCTTTACTGGAGTATTTGGCTCTTAGTGATGGCGTGCTTAGTCTGGGTTTCCACAAAAATCGATTTTATTTTTTATCCGATCGGGGCCTTCATCTCTACGATCTTTACACCAGTTCTTGTGGCAGGATTTCTGTATTATATCTTCACGCCGTTCATCGAACTGCTTGAGCACAGGCTGAACATCAAACGTCCGATAGGCATCCTGATAGTCATGTTGCTTCTGATCGGCATCGTCATCTTCTCGTTTTTGGCGCTCATTCCGAATCTTGTAAACCAGATCGGAGAGTTGCTGACAAATTTGCCTGGTGTTATCCGTTCCCTGAATAATATCTATCAGCAAGTGATTGAACAGGAATGGGTTGCGCGGCTGGACATTCCGACCCAATTGTCCCAGTTGAGCGGAAATATTCAAAGCAGTATCACCGCCTTTCTCAATGGCCTGACTGGCAGCATCGGTTCTGTTCTGTCGGCCGTAGCCAATATTGCCTTGCTTGTCGTCATCATTCCGTTGATTTTTTTCTATATGCTGAAAGATGGACATAAGTTTCCGGAAGCGGTCGCTCAGTTATTGCCTCAGGAGTATTCAGCAGATGTTTTGGCGCTCCTGAAGGAAATCAACAAAACAATCGCCAAATATATCAGCGGACAGGCACTCGTTTGTTTGTTCGTAGGGACATTCACCTTTATCGGATATCTACTGATCGGATTGCCTTACGCCTTCCTGCTTGGAGTCACTGCAGCCGTCACAAACATTATTCCTTATCTTGGACCCTACATCGGCTTAATTCCGGCCGCAATAATTGGATTGACAGTCTCGCCGGCGAAAGCGCTCTTGGTCTGTGCGGTTGTCTTAGTAGTACAGCAAGTGGAATCGAACATCATTTCACCAAACGTCTTGGGCAAAACATTGGATATGCATCCGCTGACGATTCTCTTTTTGTTGTTGGCTGTCGGCAAGATTTCCGGTGTTCTGGGAATGATATTGGCGATTCCTACGTATGCAGTCGTAAAAACCATCGTTCAATATGTCCACAGATACGTTAAAAACAGGAAGAAAAAAGTGTTATATAAAGAATAATGAAAATTAATATGGATTCCAAGGGTTATTGATTGCTTTTTACCTTTGGAATCCTTTATTATATAAAAAGTATTAAGAGCATAACGAATCAATTTGTGCAGTTTTTATTATGAATTATGAGAATCGTTGCGGTTGATTTGTGCAAAATATATTAATGCGGAAAATTTAGGAGGAAGTACAATGAAAGTAATCGTAGTGGGATGTACACATGCCGGAACATCAGCAGTGAAGACAATTTTGAAGGAGAATCCAGGGACTGAAGTAACGGTATACGAAAGAAACGATAACGTTTCGTTCTTGTCATGCGGGATTGCGCTTTACGTCGGCGGTGTCGTGAAAGATCCACAAGGATTATTCTATTCTAACCCTGAGGAACTTGCTTCGTTGGGCGCAAACGTAAACATGCAACATGATGTAACAAACATTGATACAGCGGCAAAAACTGTTTCTGTGAAAAATTTAGTTACTGGGGAAGAAATCCAAGACACTTATGATAAATTGGTTCTGACTACTGGTTCATGGCCAATCATCCCGCCAATCGAAGGCATCCAGAGCAAAAATGTTTTGCTTTGCAAAAACTACAACCAAGCAAAAGAAATCATCGCACGTAAAGACGATAAAAAGAAAATCGTTGTTGTCGGCGGCGGTTACATCGGTATCGAATTGGTGGAAGCATTTGCCAACGATGGAAAAGAAGTAACATTAGTTGATGGTTTAGATCGCATTCTGAATAAATATTTGGATACTGAATTCACGGATATCCTTGAAGATGACTTGCGCGCACATGGCGTAAAAGTTCAATTGAACGAAATGGTTAAAGGTTTCAAAGACAACGAAGCGGGTGACATCACTACCGTAGTTACTACTGGCGGAGAATATGACGCTGAGTTGGTCATTCTTTGTGTCGGATTCAGACCGAGCACTGAGCTTGTCAAAGGCCAAGTGGAAATGATGGGAAATGGCGCAATCATCGTGAATGATTACATGCAAACAAGCGTGCCTGATGTTTATGCAGCAGGAGACAGCTGTGCGGTAAACTATAATCCGAATGGTGGGCACGCTTATATTCCGTTAGCAACAAATGCAGTACGTATGGGAATGTTGGTAGGGAAAAACATCAACGGACCTAAAATGAAATACCGTGGAACCCAGTCCACTTCAGGCTTATACCTAAACGGATTCAACATTGGCTCAACAGGTGTGAATTCCGCAAGTGCCGAAGCATTCGGTCTTGAAACACGTTCCGTAATTCTGGAGGATTTCTACCGTCCTGAATTCATGCCATCAAACGAAAAAATATTGATGAAACTTGTCTATGAAGTAGGCACAACCCGCATCGTTGGCGCACAACTGATGTCCAAATATGACATTACACAATCAGCCAACACATTATCATTGGCTATCCAAAACAAAATGACGATTGAAGATTTGGCACTTGTTGACTTCTTCTTCCAACCTCATTTTGACCGTCCTTGGAACTACTTGAACTTGTTGGCTCAAAAGGCTTTGGAACAAGAAGCTGAATTAGCTGCTAAATAATTCAATTCCATAATTTGGAACCCCTCCGTGATCGCTTGTTGATTATCGGAGGGGTTCTTTTGTTGGAGAAAGGGTATATCCGGATAAAATACTTGTTTTTTTTGCCGGGTCATTAGATAATGAAAGATAACAATCAACTTTCAAAGAGATCTAAAAAACGAAGGAGAAACATTCTATGACCACAGACCCCAGTAATCAGACATTGCTTTGGCAATTGTTGTTGATTGCGGTATTGACATTGGTGAACGCATTTTTTGCGGCATCTGAAATCGCATTTGTTTCATTGAATAAAAACAGGGTGGCGAACCAGGCAATCAAAGGTGATGAAAAAGCACGCAAAATTTTGGCGCTTTTGGATCATTCCGATGACTTTTTGGCGACCATCCAAGTTGCCATCACTTTCGCGGGCTTCCTTTCCAGTGCTTCGGCTGCCAATACATTCGCAGCCAAACTCGATCCCTACCTGAGTAATATACCAGGAGCAGAACAGGTAGCCATCCTGATCGTGACGTTAGCACTCTCCTACATTTCCTTGGTATTCGGTGAGTTGTATCCGAAACAACTGGGACTGCAACGGCCGGAAGAGGTGGCGCGTGCCGGTGCTGGTTTCATCACTGTCGTACAAAAACTGATGAGACCTTTCGTTTGGTTCTTGTCTTTTTCAACGAGTGTTCTTGAGAAAATGACACCGATCACTTTCACAAGCGGAAATGACATGTTTTCGCGTGAAGAGGTGCGTGAATTGTTGGAAAAGAGCAGTGATGAAGGGACCATCGAACGGATGGAATTCAATATGCTTAAAGGTGTGCTTTCCATGGACAATAAGATGGCTAGGGAAGTAATGGTACCCCGGACGGATACTTTCATGCTGGATGTGAACGATGATGTCGAAGAAAACATAGAAGCCGCGCTGGATTCTCCTTATACACGCATACCGATTTACGAGGACGACAAGGATAATATCATTGGTGTGTTGCATTTGAAAAATTTATTGAAGGAATCCAAAAATACGCCCATCGAACAGATTGATTTGCGGAAAATCATGAATGAGCCACTATTTGTTCCAGAAACCATACTCACGGATGAGTTGATGTCTTACCTGAAGAAAAGCCATAACCAGTTGGCGTTGCTTCATGACGAGTATGGCGGTATGGTCGGGATTGTGACCTTGGAGGACATTCTTGAGGAAATTGTTGGCGATATCGAGGATGAGTATGATGAAAGTTATGTTCTGATCGAACGGATTGGAGATAATGTATACGAAGCCGATGGGGCTACGCCTTTGCATCGCTTCAATGATTATTTTGGTACGCAACTTGAGTCAGCGGATGTCGATACGATCGCCGGTTATCTGTTGACGGAGTTGGGTGAGTTTCCGGAAGAAAATGAGCAAGCATCCATCGAGGAGAACGGATTGATCATCAAAACATTGGCGTTCGATAACCGCCGGCTTTTAAAAGTTGGCGTGTCTTATATCAATGAGAATGATCGGCCTGCAAAAGAACGTTTCAAAGAGGACGAGGCAGCTGAAACTGCCGATGGAGCGGAAGAAACAGAAGAAAGAGACTGAATGGTGAGCAGCCCCTCCCGGATCGATGAACATCGATCCGGGAGGGGCTGTTTTTTTGGTTCCATATGCTCTCGCAAGGGAATTCTTGTGGAATGCTCGGATTTCTTGTATAATAACAAAGGTATTGTCGTGGATTAGCGTGTGCATATTGCTCATGCTATCTTTTTGTGTAAAGGAAAGCAGATGATATTTTGAAACTAAGCGTTCGCCGCTGCAGACGTGTGATGGTTTTTCAAAATGTCTCCTGCTTCCAATATAAATGGCTAGCTCCACGGGTTTGCCCTGCGGAAATGAAAACGATCAGATTGCAGTGTTTCCATGCTCAGGGCTAAGCGAACTCGCTCAGCTTTTCTTACATTCACGATAGAGATATTTGGAAAAAAGGGGAAAAATATGACTCATACATTAGCAGATAAAGTTAAAGCAAGAAGAACATTTGCCATCATTTCCCATCCGGATGCCGGTAAAACGACCATCACGGAGCAGTTGCTGTTGTTTGGGGGCGCAATCCGTCAAGCCGGGACGGTAAAGGGAAAAAAATCAGGAAAATTCGCCAAATCAGATTGGATGGATATTGAAAAACAAAGGGGTATTTCTGTAACCAGTTCGGTCATGCAAGTTGATTACGACGGAAAGCAGATCAATATTTTGGATACGCCCGGACATGAGGATTTCTCGGAAGATACATACCGTACACTGATGGCTGTGGATAGTGCAGTGATGGTCATCGATAGCGGGAAAGGGATTGAGCCGCAGACAAAGAAATTATTTAAAGTCTGCAGTATGCGAGGGATTCCGATCTTCACTTTCATCAATAAATTGGACCGTGATGGCCGCGAGCCGATGGATCTGATTGCGGAATTGGAAGAAGTGTTGGAGATCGATGCGTATCCGATGAACTGGCCGATGGGCATGGGTAAAAATTTGTTGGGTCTGTATGATATTTACAATAACCGCGTAGAATTGACTCATCCTGAAGAGAATCAAGACAATGATTTTCTTCCGCTGAATGAAGACGGCGAAATCGAAGGCGATTATCAAGTGACGCAATCAACCATCTATACCCAAGCGGTTGAAGATGTCCAATTATTGAAAGAGGCTGGTAACGATTTTTCTGAAGAAGCTATTGCAGCAGGTAAACTGACGCCGGTCTTCTTCGGTTCCGCTTTAACTGGCTTTGGCGTTCAGACGTTCTTAGATGCCTTTGTGGATTTTGCTCCGAGTCCAAGTGAGCATCTGACGGTGGCGGATGAAATCGTTGAACCTACTGACGAAAACTTCACCGGCTTCATCTTCAAAATCCAAGCAAATATGAATCCCGCTCACCGAGATAGGATTGCTTTCGTGCGTGTCTGCTCCGGTGAATTCAAACCCGGGATGGATGTTTTTGTGACCCGTACCGGCAAAAAAATCAAGTTGGCGCATACAACGCAGTTCATGGCCGATTCCCGTGAGCAAGTCCAGACCGCTGTAGCAGGTGATATCATCGGACTTTACGATACTGGGAACTTCCAGATCGGCGATACGATCCATGAAGGCAAAAAAGCACTTGAGTTTGAAGCGTTGCCGCAATTTACACCTGAACTGTTCATGAAAGTCACTCCGAAAAACGTCATGAAACAGAAATCTTTCCATAAAGGGGTGCAGCAGTTGGTTCAAGAAGGGGCCATCCAGTTGTACAAAACGTACCATACAGAAGATTATATTTTGGGTGCAGTCGGTCAATTGCAGTTTGAAGTGTTCCAGTACCGTTTGTTGCACGAATACAATGCAGAAGTAGAAATGACACCGATGGGCTCAAAAATTGCGCGATGGATCGATCCGGAAGATTTGGATCCGAATATGTCATCCAGCCGTAACTTATTGTGTCGCGACCGTTTTGGGGATCCTGTGTTCCTTTTTGAAAATCAATTTGCTATGCGTTGGTTCGAGGATAAATATCCAGAAGTCAAATTGACATCTTTACTTTAATTTGATCAAAGAAACAAAAAACGCACATTGCTGAAAAGCAGTGTGCGTTTTTGTGTTAAGAAGAGTTTTTTTTGAGTGCCAAAAATGTCAATCATTTGAGATGAGATAGCTCCACGAAGTTATGACCAGGCATAACTTCCACGTCATCAACGGTAAGATGCAACAATTTCGTCAGCACAAAGTCGATTTCACTTTGCTTCACACGACGGTTTTTGTTGAGGATAATGACATCCTCATGCGTTGTGGCACCGGTAAAGATGACTGTAGTTTGTCCCAAAGAATAAACTTTGACAAATTGAGCATCGGTGTTGGCCAATTGCTCACGTACAAGATCAGCGTGGCTATTTGTAACATCGATCAATTTCATGGACGAACACCCCTAACTTAGGTTGGCTGTTTATAGAATAATTATATAACAACTGTTAATTTATTTAAAGAGTAAACAAACAAATGAATAATTTTCTTGGATTTTTAAGATGAGAAAGGCAAGAGCTGACTTTTGGGCTCTTGCCTTTCGGAACCGAATATTATTCAGAAGTCGTTGTTTCTGCTTGGTCGACTTTGCTGACGACCATCAGATTACCTTCTTCGTCTGCATCGACAAATAAATCTTTGATTTTCGGATTATCCAAGTAGAATTCAGCTACTTGATCCTCAATCTGATCTTGAATAACGCGGCGCAGAGGGCGAGCGCCCATGCTTGGGTCATATCCCAGATCGATTAGGCGATCTTTTGCTTTCTGAGAGACGGTGACGCTGATTTCCTTGTCCTTCAGCAATTCGTTGACGTCATCCAACATAAGGGTGACGATTCTGCTCAAATTTTCTTTGGAAAGCTGGTTGAACTCGACAATCGCATCGAAGCGGTTGATGAATTCAGGCTTGAAGTAATCACTCAAGCGATTCAGAATGGAATGCGTCTTGCCTTTCATGGCTGCGCCAAAACCTACACTGGCTTCCTGGACGCCCGTACCGGCATTGCTGGTCATGATGATGATGGTGTCTTTGAAGCTCACAGTCCTGCCTTGGGAGTCCGTCAGGCGACCGTCGTCAAGAATCTGCAGGAAGAGATGCATGACATCCGGATGGGCTTTTTCGACTTCATCCAACAGTAAAATGCTGTACGGGCTGCGGCGGACGCGTTCGGTCAATTGACCGGCTTCGTCATAGCCGATGTAACCCGGAGGCGATCCGATCAATTTAGAGACGGCATGCTTTTCCATGTATTCGCTCATGTCGAAGCGGATGATCGCGTCTTCGGTTCCGAACATTTCGATTGCCAACTGTTTGGCCAATTCGGTCTTACCGACACCGGTAGGCCCTACGAACAGGAAGGAACCGATAGGTCGGTTTTTACGGCTCAATCCGATTCGGTTTCTGCGGATGGCTTTCGATACTTTGTCGATGGCTTCATCTTGACCGATGACGTTTTTCTTCAGATCGGCATCAAGATTTTTCAATTGCGTCTGTTCTTTTTCAAGTAGCTCACCGACCGGGATATTTGTCTTGATCTCAATGATCTTTTGGATATCCTGCTCTGTTATGACAGGATCGCCATCGGCTGGGGCCGGATTCTGTTTCATTTTATTAAGATTCGTGATCTGATCGCGATAATAGGCAGCTTTTTCGTAATCTTCCGCATGCAGGGCGGCTTGTTTTTCCCTTTCGGCCGTTTCGATGCGTTCCTCTATCTGTTTCGGATCGATGGGCTTGATCGTCAAGTTCTTTTTGGATCCGGATTCATCAAGTAGGTCGATAGCTTTGTCGGGAAGGAAACGATCCTGGATGTAGCGATGCGACAATTTGACTGCCGCTTCCAGCGCCTTATCCGAATATTTGACATGGTGATAATCTTCATATTTCGGACGGATTCCTTGGAGGATGATCAACGTCTGTTCGGGTGTTGGTTCATTCACGCGGACGGGCTGGAATCGGCGTTCCAGTGCAGCGTCCTTCTCGATTCTGCGGTACTCGTTCAGTGTTGTTGCGCCGACCAATTGCAGTTCGCCTCTTGCTAGGGCTGGCTTCAGGATATTGCCTGCATCCATGCTTCCTTCAGCGCTTCCTGCTCCGACGATTTCATGGATTTCATCGATGAAGAGGATGATCTGTTTGTTCGCGCGGATTTCATCCATCAGTTTCTGCATCCGTTCTTCGAATTGACCGCGGATGCCGGTTCCTTGGACGAGTGAGACGACATCCAAGCGGATCACTTCTTTGTCCAACAATTTCTGAGGGACATCGCCGTCCACGATTTTCTGGGCAAGACCTTCCACTACCGCAGTTTTGCCGACACCCGCTTCCCCTGTGAGTACCGGATTATTTTTTGTTCGGCGATTCAGAATCTCAATGACGCGTGCGATTTCGCTGTCTCTTCCGATGACAGGGTCGATACCGCCATCGCGGGCCAGTTGGGTCAAGTTGATGCCGTATTCGTCCAGTAAGCCGCCTTTGCCACCTTTACCGCCGCGAGCAACTTCCGAGGCAGGGGGTTGTTGATAATTCTGTTCTTGGTTCTGTTGTATTTGTTTGAAGAAAGAATCCAGATTACCGAAAGAAAAGGGGTCTACAGGTCCTTGAGATCTTGGGTTCGGATTATTTTGTTGCGATTGAGCATTTTTGAACTCTTGGTAGCAGTTCTGGCATAAGTCGATTTGGCGTCTTTGTCCATTCACGCTGGCATACAGATGAATGGAGGCTTGTTTTTTTCCGCAATGTTGACAAAGCATGGCAATCTTCCTTTCTATATGGATCATAGTCACATGTATATTATAGTAGTAACGGCTAAGGGACACTCACAAGAAGGTTCACTGACCAACTCTGACCTTATGGATCCATTATACATTGACCTATTTTGACTTTCAAGAGGTTTGACTTGGAATGAAGCAAAATATTCATTCCGGGACAGTTTTATCCAAACGGGGGTTGTATTAAATGAGTGCTATTTCAGCAATTATGACAAAAATTTGAACGATTCTATTTAAAACAGTTGTAGTATAAAGCGAAAGATGTTAATCTTATTTAATGAAAGGGTTATTTTTCATACGTTTTTCGATTTTTCTGTTATAATGGGAGCGTATCAAAAGTACCTTAAATAAATACATCTCAAAGGGGTTCATGACTATGGAAAGAAAAGAATATCACGTAATCGCAGAAACAGGGATTCATGCACGTCCAGCAACTTTATTGGTGCAAACTGCAAGCAAATTCAATTCTGATATTAATTTAGAATACAAAGGTAAATCTGTTAACTTAAAATCCATCATGGGTGTAATGTCATTAGGCGTAGGCCAAGGCGCTGATGTTGTCATCACTGCAGAAGGTCCGGACGAAGCAGACGCTATGGCTGGAATCACTGAAACTATGGTAAAAGAAGGGCTAGCAGAGTAATATGAAAAACCACTTACAAGGAATAGCAGCTAGTGATGGTATTGCAATTGCGAAAGCATATTTGCTTACTGAACCGGATCTGTCCTTTGAAAAGCGTAAAGTGGAAGATTCAGAAGGCGAAGTTGCTCGTCTTTTGGAAAGCTTTGAAACCGCTAAATCAGAGGTAAGTGCAATCCGAGAAAAAGCGGCAGTATCACTTGGCGAAGAAGAAGCACAAGTTTTTGATGCACATTTGATGGTATTGTCCGATCCGGAAATGATCGGATCGATGAACGCCAACATCCGAGACAACGGTGTCAATGCTGAATCGGCACTTTCTGATGTTGCCGGCATGTTCATCGGTATGTTCGAAGCGATGGAAGACAACCCATACATGCAAGAACGTGCTGCGGATATCCGCGACGTTACGGAACGTGTGTTGAGCCACTTGTTGGGTGTCAAAATCCCTAACCCATCGACAATCACTGAAGAAGTGATCGTCGTTGCCAAAGATTTGACTCCTAGTGACACAGCTCAATTGAACCGTGATTATGTTAAAGGATTCGTTACTGATATCGGTGGACGCACATCCCATAGCGCAATCATGGCCCGTTCTCTGGAAATTCCTGCAATCGTAGGGTCAAAAGAAATCACACAAATCGTCAAAGATGGCGATATCATCATTTTGGATGGTTTGGACGGCGACGTCTTCATCAATCCTGATGAAGAAACATTAGCTGCATACAAGAAGAAAGCTGAAGAGTTTTCTGCAATGCAAGCAGAATGGCACAAACTGAAAAATGCAAATACAGTTACTGCAGACGGTAAACATATCGAATTGGCAGCTAACATCGGAACGCCTAAAGATTTGGAAGGCGTTGTCGCTAATGGCGCTGAAGCGGTAGGGTTGTATCGTACTGAATTCCTGTACATGGACTCTTCGGACTTCCCGACAGAAGATGAGCAATTTGATGCTTACAAAGCTGTTTTGGAAGGCATGGAAGGCAATCCTGTCGTTGTTCGCACAATGGACATCGGTGGGGATAAAGAATTGCCTTATTTGGAATTACCGAAAGAAATGAATCCATTCTTAGGTTATCGTGCTATCCGGATTTGCTTGGCTGAACCGGAAATGTTCCGTACGCAATTGCGTGCCTTGTTGCGTGCTTCCGTTTACGGTAAATTGCGTATCATGTTCCCGATGATTGCTACTCTGAACGAATTTAGAGCAGCTAAAGCGATGTTGGAGGAAGAAAAAGCGAATCTATTAGCCGATGGCGTAGAAGTTGCGGATGATATCCAAGTAGGTATCATGATCGAAATCCCAGCAGCTGCTGTATTAGCTCATCAATTCGCTAAAGAAGTAGATTTCTTCAGTATCGGAACAAACGACTTGATCCAATACACAATGGCGGCAGACCGCATGAATCAACAGGTTTCTTACTTGTATCAGCCATACAACCCAGCTATCCTTACGCTGATCAAGCATGTTATCGATGCTTCTCACGCTGAGGGCAAATGGACTGGTATGTGTGGCGAGATGGCTGGTGACCAAACAGCGGTTCCGTTGTTGGTGGGTCTTGGTTTGGATGAGTTCTCCATGAGCGCATCCAGCGTCCTGAAAACACGCAGCTTGATGAAACGTTTGGATTCAAAAGAAATGGAAAAATTAGCGGACAAAGCAATCAACGAATGTACGACTGTCGAAGAAGTCATCGCATTAGTTGAAGAAATGAAAGCTAAATTAGTTTAAGCCGATTCAGGCGCAAAAAGACCGGGCATGCTTGCATGCCTGGTCTTTTTGCGTGCCAGTGAATTCAAAGCGATTTCGAAAAGCTGAATCCATCATTTCCGCAGGCTTGTTCCTGTGGATATATTTTGCAAGTAGGGAGTAGGGAGGAGTGACAAATATCAGAATGTTCTATATACTGAACATATTGAGTCATTATAAATTTGATGGGATTTTTTCGAGGTGAAGTCATGAGAATAGGCATGTTTACAGATTCGTATTTTCCTCAAGTGAGCGGCGTGTCAACATCAATCCGCACCTTGAAAGAGGAATTGGAGGCAGAGGGGCATGAGGTCATCATTTTTACCACCACAGATCCAAAAGCCGATGAAGATGAAAAAAATATAATCCGTTTGACCAGTATCCCGTTCTTGTTTTTCAAAGATCGCAGGATTGCTGTCAAAGGTATGAACAAAGCGCTTAGGGAAGCGAAGAAACAGAAGATAGATATTGTGCACACGCATACGGAGTTCAGTTTAGGTTTGACGGGCAAATTTATCGGCTACATGCTGCAGATTCCTACCGTGCATACCTACCACACTATGTACGAAAAATATCTGCATTACATCGCTAATGGAAGAGTGGTGAAACCTAAGGCAGTTAAAATTGCTTCCCGCTACTTTTGCAATCGAACGATGGGCATTATTGCTCCAAGTCAGCAAATGAAAGAGAAATTAGCTTCCTACAACATCTATAAGGAAATTCGCGTCATCCCAACGGGCGTTCGGATACCGGATCGGATTGACGGCATCAAAGCCAAAAAGCGCGAAGAACTGGGGATTTCGGATTCCGAATTGGTGTTGCTCTCTTTGAGTAGGCTGTCTTCGGAAAAAAAACTGGATAAACTTGTTCACGCCTTTCCTGAGGTCGTAGCAGCCTATCCTTCCGCGAAGCTTATTTTTGTTGGTGACGGACCGATGCGTCACGAGTTGGAGACACAGGTGTCGGAAATGGGTTTGACCAGAAATGTCATTTTTGTCGGAGAAGTCAAAAATGAAGATGTGAGCGAGTATTATCAAATGGCAGATATTTATATAAATGCTTCGGATTCGGAAACCCAAGGCTTGACCTATCTGGAATCGATCGTAAACGGTTGTCCGGTCATCGCTAAGCGGAATGACTATTTATCAGGGTTGATTAAAGAAGACAGCCTGGGAATGTTGTTCGACGAGGATGACCAAATCGGCAAGACTATCAATGCCTATGCGGATTTTTATCACAAATCAGATGTTGCGACAAATCAAGAAGTATGGGATGGACTTATGGAAGAGATTTCTTCAAAGGCATTTGCGGAAGCTGTATTGAGCTATTATCAGGCGAGTATTGACATTTATGAATCACAGCCGCGTGAAGAATTGAAATTAAAAGTGAATCTTTTGGAAAAAATCAAACGTTGAGTCGGAACACCGGGAAACAGATTGCTTGGATAATCTGTTTCCCGGTGTTTTTTTGTTTTTATCTGAGTTAAGCGTAAGGTATACTGTTGACATAGTGTTTAGAAGGGGCGGTTTTATAAATGGAAAAAATTGGTTTTATCGGAACAGGTGTCATGGGCTCATCCATGATCAAACATCTTTTGAATGCGGGTTATCCAGTCCGAGTCTATAATCGGACGAAAAGCAGGGCGGATGCTGTTGTCTCTGAAGGAGCAGTGTGGTGTGATACCCCTGCTGCTGTTACGGCGCAATCGGACATCGTCATCACGATGGTGGGTTATCCGAAAGATGTTGAAGAGACTTATTTTGGGGAGAGCGGTATCTTTTCGAAAGCGGACGACCACCATATTCTCATTGATATGACGACCAGTACGCCGACTTTGGCCAGGAAAATAGCTGCTTTGGGCAAAGAAAGAGGGGTCCGCACGTTGGATGCTCCAGTTTCAGGAGGAGATAAGGGTGCTCAAAATGGAACGCTCACAACGATGGTCGGTGGTGAGGAAGGAACGTTTGATGCCGTTAAAGGAGTTTTGTCTGTTTTTTCGAGCAAAGTGATGCTGCAAGGGCCGGCCGGCAGTGGTCAGCACACAAAAATGGCCAACCAGATTATGGTGGCGGGCACGATGACCGGCATGACCGAATTGCTTGTTTATTCGAAAGCGGCAGGATTGGATTTGGAACGCGTGATCGAACAAGTCGGTTCCGGAAGCGCCGCTAACTGGTCTTTGACGAACTATGCCCCTAGGATCCTGAAAGATGATTACAGTGCAGGTTTCTTCGTCAAACATTTTGTCAAAGATCTTAAGATTGCATTGGATGAAGCAGATAAGCTGGGTATCGATTTACCTGCTACGAGACAGGCTGCACAATTGTATGAACAATTGGCGAACAAAGGTTTCGCCGACGATGGGACGCAAGCCTTGGTGAAGCTTTGGTGGGGAGAGTACGCTGAAATCTAGACTTGGAGGTCGACGGATTTCTGAAACCCCTTATTAGGATATATCGTTGCGGCGGGTTTTGCACAAACCTAATGGTGCATTACTCAAATATTGTTTTTCTTGCATAAATTACAGTAAATTGATGCGAAGTCAGAAAAAAAGTGCTAGAATAAATAAGAAGTTAGTCTTGAAAGGGGAAATATCATGAAACCTTCACAGCTCTCAGCGATCCTTCGTCGCCTAGAAGTAATGATGGAAGACAATGGTGATGTCGAGATCCGTCGTTTTGAAAAAGAAGGCGTGGAACGTTGCGTCGTAAAATACAACCGCGATACGGAAAGTTTTGAATTGGAAGAACACGATTCAAACCAAACTTATCAATTTGATGATCTTGATTTAGTTGCCATTGAAATTTACGAATTATTACAAGATTAATTCATCCATCCTTGCATGAACTAAGGCAGCGGAAAAATGAGCCGGCTCATTTTTCCGCTGCCTTTTTTTTTTTTTATTTTCATTGGAATAAAGTGGCAAACATTAAAAGTTTTTAATTTTTATGTAGAGTAATTCTGTAACTTTCAGTATACTGTGTAATAAGGAAATAATTGAAGAGGTGGAATAATGGCAAAGAAGATTTATATAGGTTTATTAGGACTAGGAACAATAGGGACTGGCGTTGCCCGCATCATAGATGGCCACCAGCATAAAATCAAGCAAGTCGTCGGACAGGAAGTAGTCATCAAAACGGTTTTGGATCGCGATATTGATAAATGCAAAACTTTCTTCGGTGAGGCTGTCCATTGCACTGATAATTTTGATGATATTTTGAATGACGAAGAAATTTCAATCATCGTAGAATTGATCGGATATGTTCCGGCAGCAAAAGATTATATTTCCAAAGCATTATCGGCCGGGAAGCATGTCGTTTCAGCAAACAAAGATCTTGTGGCTTTACATGGCAAAGAATTGGTCAACCTGGCTAAAGCAAACAAATGCGATTTCTTGTATGAAGCAGCTGTTGCGGGCGGGGTTCCGATTTTGCGTGCGATCACGGAAAGTTTCGCTTCCGACAACATCCAAAAAGTCATGGGAATCGTGAACGGCACAACCAACTTCATGATGACGAAAATGGACAAAGAGGGCTACTCTTACGATGAAGCTCTTGCATTGGCACAGGAATTGGGATTTGCCGAGAAGAACCCGACAAGCGATGTCGATGGATTGGATGCAGCGCGCAAAATGGTCATTTTGGCTCGCCTTGCTTTCGGGACGAATGATGTGACGTTGGATGATGTAGCTGTGACGGGTATCCGCAATGTTTCCATCAATGACATCAAGTTGGCGAACCGTTTAGGCTACAAAATCAAACTGATCGGTACTGCCGAAAAAATCGACGACAGCGTCAATGTGGAAGTCGGACCCGTGTTTGTTCCGGAGTCACATCCTTTGGCCAGCGTCAATAATGAAATGAACGCTGTCTTTGTCGCCGGAGAAGCTCTTGGGGAAACGATGTTCTATGGTGCAGGAGCTGGCGAGTTGCCTACCGCAACAGCCGTAGTCAGCGATGTAATGAATATCGCTAAGAACATCCTTTTGGAGACAACCGGAAATATCTTCAACGAGTATGAGGTAGAGACTTTGATCGCGAAACCTGAGCAGGTCATCAATCCGGTATTCATGCGCTTGGAAGTTACCGATCGTGCCGGCCAGTTCTTGGAATTGGCGAAAATTTTTGCAACTGCGGAAGTCAGCTTTGACAAGATCATCCAAGAGCCATTAGCGAACGGTAAAGCCATCATTGTTATCGTTACGCATCCGATGTCGAAAGCGCAAGAGAATGAAATCATCCAGGCGATGGAAGACAATGAGGATATGAAATTGAAGGTCCATTTCAAAGTATTGGAACACTGATCGGACTAATTCCGTATCCCGAACACATTAAAGATCAAGAAATGATGAACCGTCGTTCTTTTGGAAAGGATTGATTAGTAGGATGTTTGATATCCGTGTACCGGCAACTTCCGCCAACTTGGGACCAGGTTTTGATTCCCTGGGATTGGCCGTATCATTGTATTTGACGTTGACCGTAAAGGAAGAGGCCAACGAGTGGGAAATTCTCCATGATTTGGGAGCGGGGATCCCAACCGATAAAACAAATCTGATTATTGAGACTGCATTGTCTTTGGCGCCGCACATGACGCCGCGGAAAATCACGATGACGAGCGAAGTGCCAGCTGCCAGGGGATTGGGCAGCAGTTCTGCAGCTATCGTTGCGGGAATAGAGTTGGCCAATCAATGCGCAGATCTGGAATTGAGCATCGATGACAAAATTCAGATCGCGACACGCATCGAAGGCCATCCCGACAATGTGACGCCTGCCATCACCGGTGATTTCACGGTCGGAACCGTTTTGGATTCCAAAGTATACTGGACGAAGGTGAGTTTCCCTGAGGTTGCTTTGGTAGTGACGATTCCGGAAAAGGAATTGTTGACGAAGGCTAGCAGAGCCGTTTTGCCGGATTCGCTTCCGTTCAAGGAAGCTGTCAAAGGCAGCAGTATCTCGAATATGTTGGTGGCGGCTGTTTTTTCGGGTGATATCGAAAAAGCGGGCGCATTGATGGAACAGGATGTTTTCCATGAGCCTTATCGCGGCACCTTGGTTCCGGAGTTGAGCCAAGTCCGGGAATTGGGGCATGAGATGGGTGCGTACGGTACTTATCTGAGTGGTGCCGGTACGACGATCCTCACGATGATCCATCCTGAAAAAGCAGCAGCGTTCGTTTCCGCGGCCAAAGCCGCTGTAAAAGACAGCGAAGTCAAGCTGCTGCATGTCGAAAAAAATGGTGTGCAAGTAATCAAATGATAGTTGGCCCGTGGAGAAATCCTCGGGTTTTTGTGTTTTTGGGCAGTGTCCGCAGGGGGTTCCGCCTAATCTGACTAGACTACATGGGCAAAAAGCAGCCCATTGCGGCTAGTCCGCTTAGTGCTCGCCCCCTCATTTAAACGTGTTCTGATTTGCAGGGGACTCCGCCTAAGTTGCTATTACGTCACGGCCAAAAAACGGCCGTTCTCGTAATAGCCTCTTAGTGCTCATCCCCTACCGCAAATCATCACACTCTCGCATAGCATCGCGCTCTTGTATTTTTTGGTTTATGCTTTATAATGTTACTGGAATGGGGTTATAATATACAATTGGATAGTAGTGAGGCTGGGTCAAAACTTTTTTGTGGGGTACAGGATGCTTGTTTCGGATTTTGTGCCGTGCAGTTTTTCGGTTTTGGGGCGCGACTTGGGAGGGATTTCTCTCGGGTTCTGCTTGAAAAGTGACGTTGTTGCTTTTTCCCGTCCTCTTATTTTTTTGATGAGGAGACGTTATGTTAAATAAATTCAAACCGACATGGATGGTGGAATCCATCTATCACATTACTCCGGAACAACTCGAAAAGAACAACATTAAAGGTGTTCTGACTGATCTGGACAATACCTTGATTGCTTGGAATAATCCAGAAGGAACGCAGGAATTGAAGGATTGGATCGCTTTGATGAAAGAAAATGCGCTCCCTGTCGTCATCATTTCCAACAACAGCGATAAGCGCATCAAAATCATCGCGGATAAGTTGCAATTGGCTTATGTACCAAGGTCGATGAAGCCTTCTCGCCGTGGTTACGTCAAGGCGGCTGAACAGTTGCAACTTCCGCTGGATCAATGTCTGATGGTTGGAGATCAATTGCTTACGGATATTTTTGGAGCAAATCGAGCAGGTGTCAAAAATGTGTGGGTCATGCCGATCATCAATTCGGACGGATGGAATACGCGCATTAACCGATTCTTTGAAAGAAAGCTGCTGAAACGTTTGTTGAAAAATGATCCAGGAATGATATGGAGGAAATCACTTGACTAAAGAAGAATTAACAGAAGATCTCTATTGCATCGGCTGCGGGGCTAAAATCCAGACCGATGATCCGACCGAACGAGGGTATACCCCGGCGGCCGCTCTGCAAAAGGGATTGGAGTCCGGGCAACTATACTGCCAACGCTGTTTCAGATTGCGTCATTACAATCAGATGGAGAAAGTATCCGTAACGGACGATGAGTTTTTGGCAATGCTGAACACCATCTCGATGGAAGAGGCCTTGATCGTCAACGTTATCGATCTGTTTGATGTATACGGCAGCATGATCCCCGGCTTGCATCGCTTTGCGGGAAAAAACAAAGTGTTGGTGGTCGGGAATAAAGTGGATGTCCTGCCGAAGTCGGTCAAACTGTCCCGTGTGAAGCAATGGTTGACGGAGCAGGTGCAGTCGGTAGGCTTGCGGCCGGTTGATGTCGTGCTTGTAAGCGGCAAGAAAGCGACGTCCATCGACGATCTGTTGGAAACCATCGAAGAACATCGGGATGGCAGAGATGTCTATGTCGTTGGTGTTACGAATGTCGGTAAGTCCACTGTCATGAACCAGATCATCCGTGCGGCCACAGGCAACAAGGAAGACGTCATCACGACTTCCCAATTTCCGGGCACAACGCTGGATCAGATCCGTATTCCTTTGGACGATGGGCATTTCCTCATCGATACGCCGGGAATCATCCATCATCATCAAATGGCGCATGTACTGAGCCCGAAAGAATTAAAGCTCGTAGCGCCGCAACACGAAATCAAACCGATTACTTATCAGTTGAACCCGGAACAGACGCTGTTCTTGGGTGGAGCGTCACGATTTGACTTCATCAGTGGGGAAAAATCATCCTTCACTTGTTACTTTTCCAACGACTTGAAGATTCACCGCACCAAATTGGAGAAGGCAGATGAATTCTATGCAAAACATCTCGGCGGCCTTCTGCAACCGCCGTCTGCGGATGATGCGGAAAATTTCCCGCCGTTGGTCAGGCGCGAATTCAACGTCAAGGTTCCGTCCGATATCGTATTTTCCGGTTTAGGCTGGATCACCGTCCGCAAACCAGGCAAAGTCGCAGCATGGGTGCCGCAAGGTGTGGACGCCGTCATGCGCAAACCGATCATTTAAGTAGAAAAGCGGTACAAGCCCGCTCTGCCTCGAAAGAAATTTAGGAAATCTGCCCCTGAATGAGCATCGTAGAGCGCAATGGGTCAGATTTATCTAATTTCCGAGAGGCAGGCTTGGATCGCTAGCCATCATATGAGGTGCAGAATTACTTTGGGAATAAATAAAACACCAACGGTGATGCACTTTTGAAAAAAATATATTTTCTTAGAATAATAAGACTGAGGTGTCAAATGGAATTAAGAGGTAAACAAAAGCAATATTTGAAAAAAGAAGCGCACCATATGAATCCGCTCTTTCAAGTGGGTAAAGGCGGATTGAACGAAGAGATGCTGGTCCAAATCGGGGAAGCATTGGAAAAAAGAGAACTGCTGAAGGTCGCTCTTCTGCAGAACACGGATGAGGAAACGGATGATGTTGCTGCGGCAATCGAAGAAAAACTGCAGGCGACTGTTGTCCAACAGATTGGACGTACATTAGTGTTGTTCAAACCTTCATCAAAAGAAAAAAATCGTCGTTATTCGACTGTCGTTGAAAAAATCTAAAGGCAGGCCAATCCATATTTTATTGAGGTGAGAAAGAATTGATCACAACTTTAAATTTGATCGGACAAACTGATTACATGATCATCGAAGAAACAGAGGTCGAGACGCAGATCGCCTTTCAGGACCGGAAGCGCATCGGCATCATGGGGGGGACCTTCAGTCCGCCCCATTTAGGCCATCTGATCGTCGCACAGCAAGTGGGGGAACAACTCGGCTTGGATAAGATCTATTTCATGCCCGATGCCGAGCCGCCTCACATCGACGAAAAAGAATCGATTTCGGCGAAGCATCGCGAGTCGATGGTGCGGTTGTCCATTGCGGGCAATCCGTTGTTCGATATCGAGACTATCGAATTGGAGCGGGGCGGAAAGAGCTTCACGATCGATACGATGAAATTATTGACTTCTATGCATCCGGACACCGATTATTATTTCATCATTGGCGGAGACATGGTCGAATACTTGCCGAAGTGGAAAAGCATCGATGAATTGGTACAACTTGTGCAGTTCGTTGGCGTCGCAAGACCAGGATACCCAAGGGAGAGCATCTATCCGATCATCTGGGTCGATGCGCCGCTGATCGACATCAGTTCAACGGAAATCCGTAAGATGGTCAAAACGGGCCGTTCGATCCGGTATTTGGTTCAAGAGGATGTCAAAGATTACATTTTGGAAGAAGGACTCTATCTTGAGGACGAAGACTGAGCTTGTATACACAGGACGCTATACGGATTGGACACGGGAAGCCATTTTGGCGGAAGTGGAAAAACAGATGAAGCCATCGCGCTTCCAGCATGTGCTGCGGGTTGAAGCCTGTTCCATCGCGTTGGCGAAAAAATATGGTGCATCTTTGGAAGCGTGCTCGTTGGCCGCTCTCCTGCACGACTTTGCAAAAGAGCATGATGCAAAAAGTATGAAGAAAATCGTCCTGTCCCAAGCGTTGGACAGCGAGATGACCGGTTACGGCAGCGAAATCATGCATGGGCCTGTCGGTGCTTATTATGCTGAAAAGGTATTCGGAATCATGGATAGGGCTATCCTTGACGCGATCCGTCAGCATACAATCGGCGGTGAGGTGATGACCCTGATCGGAAAAGTCCTATTCATAGCGGATTACATCGAACCGGGCCGTACGTTCACGGGCGTGGATGAAGCCAGAAGACTGGCGGAAATCAGTCTGGACGAGGCAGCTTATTTTAAAATAGAAAAAACAATCATTCATCTGGTGAAGAAGGAACTGCCGATTTATCCCGGCACGATCCATGTCTACAACAGTTGGATCCAAAGAAAAGTGGGGAAATAAGAATGAAAATGACAAGTGAAGAATTATTGGAAGTAGTGGTTAAAGCTGCGGATGACAAATTGGCTCAGGACATCATGGCATTGGATGTACGCGGTTTGACATCGATCGGGGATTACTTTGTCGTCATGAACGGCCGTAATGAGAAACAAGTTGCTGCAATCGTTGAATCTATTGTGGAGAACGTGCACAAAAACAAAGGCGAAATCAAAAACGTTGAAGGCAAAGATTCGGGCAAGTGGACATTGATTGACCTGAATGACGTTATCGTGCATGTATTCAATCATGAGGAACGCGGTTATTACAACATCGAAAAATTATGGAGTGATGCGCCAATGGTCGACATCTCGGGGATGGTCTCTGAGCAATGAGCTATGACATCTTTGCCCATTACTATGATGAAATAATGGACCAGTCTGTCTACGACAGCTGGCTTCTTTATGTTGAAAAATACACAGCCGGCCAATCTGGCCTGAACATCATGGAACTGGCTTGCGGGACAGGGAAGATTGCAGTGGATTTGGCGAAAAATGGCCATCAGGTAACAGGGGTCGATCTCTCCGACGAAATGCTTTCGCTTGCCTACAACCGGATGCAGGAAGAAGGCGTTACGCTTTCCTTAGCGGTAGGGGACATGCGTTCCCTGGAGCCGATGGGGGATTTTGACGTCGTGACGTGCTTCTCTGATTCGCTTTGCTACATGTCTGATGAAGCTGAAGTGGCGGAAGTCTTTCAAAGCGTCATGCGGAATCTCGCTCCCGGCGGTGTTTTTTTGTTCGACGTCCACTCGATGCATCAAGTGAATGACGTTTTTCCTGGATATCAATACATCTATCAGGATGAAGCGGGAGCCTTCCTCTGGGAAAGTTTTGCCGGCGATGCTGCGAACAGTGTCGAGCATGATTTGACTTTCTTCGTGGGATCCCAGAGTAATCCGGAATTGTTTGAACGCCATTCGGAATACCATCGCGAACGAACGTATCCGCTGGAAGTCTACAAGCGGCTCATTAAAGAAGCCGGATTCACCGATGTGACGGCTACTGCCGAATTTGGTGAAGCTGACGTGCGCGATGACAGTCCGCGCTGGTTTTTTGCCTGCAAAAAAGCTTAAGCAAGCCAAGGCAAAAAAACTGCGCAACCATACAATGAAACCAAAGGGAGCGTTTCGATGAAAGCTTGTGGAGTAATCGCAGAATATAATCCTTTCCATAACGGTCACCGCTACCAACTGTCGGAAGCCAGGCGGATGACCAAGAGCGATGTCATGGTTGTCGCAATGAGCGGCAATTTTGTCCAAAGAGGCGCGCCCGCTTTGTTGGATAAATGGACGCGTGCGGAAATCGCGTTGCGGAACGGTGCCGACATCGTCGTGGAAATGCCGATTTTGGGGAGTGTGCAGTCCGCGGATCTGTTCGCAAGAGCAGGCATCCGCTTATTGCAGGCGATGCAGTGCGATGCCTTTGTGTTCGGTGCTGAAGAAGGGACGGCGGAAGATTTCATTTCGCACAGTCGTTTCTTGCGCGAACACGAAGCGGAAATCGATCGGATTTTTCAGACGTACCGAAATGATGGCAGAACCTATGCTGCGCAAATGGAAACGGCCATCGCCGAAGTCTTGCGCCCACAAGGTTCTGCTATTTCCTTTTCAACGCCCAATAATCAACTCGGGTTGGCATATGTCAAAGAAAACGAACAATTCTCCGACCCTATGGAAACGGCCATCGTGCTAAGGAAAGGCGCCGGACACAATGACAGCGATTCTTCCGGACAGGAATTCGCAAGCGGCACCGCCATTCGCGAATGGGCGCTCCACCAGGGGAAAGAAACCGAAGGGAAGGACATGGGCAGGTTTGTGCCGCAAGAGACGTCAGAGGCGCTGGAGAGGCGTCCTCTGCTGGATTGGGCCCCATACTGGGGGATGCTGCAATATCAACTCATGTTGCTTTCGCATACGGAACTCCGGAACATCTATCAAGTTGAGGAAGGCATCGAATACAGACTAAAAAAAGAAGCCGAGGATGCAGCTGATTTTATAGCTTTCATTCAACGCATGAAGACCAAGCGTTGGACATGGGCCAGACTGCAGCGTGTCTGCACCTACATTTTGTTGGGGATAACAAAAGCAGAAGCGAATTCTTTCCAGGGCAAAGCGGCTACTATCCGTTTGCTTGGATTTACGGAGGCCGGAAGACGTTATCTGAACACCTTGAAAAAAAACACGGATATTCCGATCGTCACGAAAGTGGGTGAACCGCATAGAGCGGGTCTGGAACTTGAAATCCGGAGCGACCGCATCTATCGTTTGGGAGGGCTTCCGCTTCTGGAAGAGCAGAATTTCACCCGTTCGCCTGTGTATATCCGGAATGATCAGCAGAAACCGTAATAAGACGTTTCCGGAATTTCATGAAAACTTTAATGAAAAATTGCAAGAAGCGTTTGACTGACCACAACCAAAGAAATATAATGGATAGGTTAATAGATGCTAGAGCCTTCAATATTCGGTTTTAGGCACTAAGGAGGACAAACAAATGAGCGAAGAAGCCAACTCCGTCAGTTTCGTTCCCGTAATCGTAGGGGGGAACAGAGGAGCCTATAGTTTGGCGAGAGCTTTCTATGAAGCGTACCAAGTTAAAACGAATCTCATCAGCCCGATGATTATAGGGCCTATCGGCAATTCCCGCATCATCAAGCATTACATTCAACCGGGAATCGATGACCTGGATCTTTTTTTTGAAACCATCCATCAGATTGGTCGGGACTATCCGAATATGAAAAAAATCATCTTCGGGGCAGACGATCGCTATGCGGAACTGCTGATCCGCACGAAAGACCGATTCGGTAGTGATTGGATCATTCCGTATGTGGATGAACCAGTTTTCCTACGGGCGACCAACAAGGAAAGTTTTTACGCCATTTGTGAAAAAGCAGGCGTTCCCTATCCGAAGACTGTAGTCATGGATGAATTTTCCCTTGATTTGCCGTTTGAATTTCCGATCATCATCAAGCCATCGAATGCCATCATGTACCAGGGGTTACATTTTGAAGGCAAAGAAAAAGTCTTCATCGGACGCGATGAGAAGGATCTTGAACGCATCTACCATTTAGTGCGTGACAATGGCTATACGGACAACCTGATCCTGCAGGAGTACGTTCCCGGCGATGACACCTATCTTGGCGTCGTGACGGTGTACACATCGCCACGTGACAAGGAAATCAAGCTGATTGCATTCGGCCATATCCTCTTGGAAGACCATACGCCATCCGCCATCGGAAACCATCTGACGATTTGGGCCAGGGAGGAGCAGAAGATTGTTGCTTCTGTTCAAAAACTGATTGCGGAAACCGAGTTTTATGGTTTCTCCAATTTCGATGTGAAGTACGATGAGCGCAAGGATGACTATGTTTTCTTTGAACTGAACGGAAGACTGGGTGTCAGTAACTACTATGTTACCGCCAGTGGCAACAATGTCGCGAAATACTACGTTGAAGATTATATAGCCAAGAAAAAACTTGGGATGACCATCAACAAAAACGAAGCTCTTTTCACGATGACACCAAAAAATCTTTTGTTGAAATATGTCAAGTCCGATGTATTGAGGAAAAAAGTAAAAGAGCTGTACAAAGAAGGGAAAGTAGTGCACCCTTTGGATGCGCCTTTTGAAGTCAGCCCGAAAAGAAAATTCTATGTGTTGGCTTCCAAATTCAATTATTACAAAAAATTCAGGGAGCATCCTCCAGAGGAATGAACTGAAACAAGAAACAAACGGGAAACGAGGGATGAGAAAGTATGAAAAAATTTTTTGGCATTCTTGGAGGAATGGGAACGCTGGCGACGACCAACTTTCTTGTTGAAATGAATAAGCGTCATTTCCCCGAAAACGACCAGGATTATTTCAATTACGTTCTGATGAATCACGCTGATATTCCCGATCGTACGGAATTCATTTTGGATCCGACCAAACCGAATCCGGTGGAAGCAGTGATAGAAGATGTTCATATGTTGAATCTTCTGCAGCCAGAATTCATCATCATGCCCTGCAATACTATCCATTATTTCTTCGATGATATTCAAAAGGAAACGGATATTCCGATTTTGAATATGGTTGATCTTACAGTCGGCTATATTGCGGAACATTATGAGGGCGCAAAAAAAGTCGGATTATTTGCCACTGAAGGAACGCATCAGAGCCGCATCTACGAAAATCGGCTTATTGAAAAAGGCTATCAAGTAGTATTGCCGGACAGAGCTTTACAAGACAAAATCAATAAAATGATTTATTATTACATCAAAGAGAGATCGCATTTATTTTTCCCTTTGTACTACGAAATTTTGGAAGACTTCAAAAATTGCGGTGCGGACATTGTGTTATTGGGATGCACGGAAGTTTCGTTGATGAACAGCGAAGATAAAGAACGACGTTATCCGGTTGTCGATGCGGAAAAGGTACTTTTGGACAAAACGATTTCGTTGGCCAAAGAGTTAAAAGCGTAAAAAAACGTTTTCCTTTTTTGGATGTAAAGGAAAATACATTGACAAAGTTTTTTTTCACTAGTATAATTCAATTTGTTATTTTAGGGGTGATGGAAATGAAGTGGCCATTAAAAGAATTACAAGAACATCGTGGTGAACCGTACTATTTTTCTCGGATGATAGACCGGGAAAGTTCATTGATGCAAAGAAATAATGAAATCAAAGCAGTGTCGCCGATTAAGGCGGAAGGTTTCTTATTATACGAAAATCATTCTGTGCTTGCCAATTTCCGAATCGATTTAACGATTACCCTGCCTTCGTCAAGGTCGTTGGAATTAGTTGAGGTACCCTTGCAAATAGCAATCGAAGAAGTGTACACTGAAAGTGAATCACTCTATCTCGAGCAGGATAACCCTGCGGATGTTGTGTTGCCGCTTGAAGGCGATGAAGTGAATCTGGTCCCCGCTATCGAGGACAACATTCTGCTGAATCTGCCTCTACAAGTCTTCACGCCGGAAGAGATGGTGTCCGAGGAAATGCCTAGTGGCGCTGAATGGGAAGTTGTTTCCGAAGAATCTTTCGCAAGAAAGAGACAAGAGGAAAAAACTGATCAGATCGATCCGCGATTAGCTGGTCTGAAGGCCCTGTTAGAAGACGAAGAAAAGACAGAGTGAAATTTTTGACGCTGGTTTTTTAAATAAATACAGCGATTATTACAGGGAGGTGTAAGGAAATGGCAGTACCTAAAAGAAGAACATCTAAAGCGAGAAAAGCAAAAAGACGTACGCACTTCAAATTAGCGATTCCAGGCTTGAACGCATGCCCTAACTGTGGCGAATTGAAAAAGAGCCACCACGTTTGTGCATCATGCGGTTACTATGATGGAGAAGCAGTTGTTGAAAAAACAAACTAATCATGAAATGCCATCCGCAATTTCAGTCAGCAGAATGAATTTTCTGCTGGCTTTTTTTGTTTTCATTTTTCAGGAGGCATAATTTTCCAGAATGAGGTAAAATGAGTTTATGCGGCATGGATGCCATATTTTCATAAAGGAGCGTTGGGATGCAAAACTTCCATTATTTTGAAATTCTGTTGTACGTTTTTCCGATTTTAGAAATCATTCTGATCAATAAATTTTTTAGGTCGTATCTCAGGTATAAACAAATTATCCGATTGACGGTTGCGGATGTCGTCATGCCGTTTTTGCTGGTAGGGATCCATTTGCTGAGTGTCTACAGTTTGACTTTTTCGCTGTTGCCGCATTTTTTGTTGGCGGCCTGCCTCGTCGGCTTGCTGCAGACGCTGTATTTCGACAAACGCAGAAAGATCCAACGGCCGAAGCGATTTTATCGTCATTTCATAAAAATACTGTTTTTGATGGCGCTGCTTTTTTATTATATGTTGGTGCTGTTGCGTATTTATTTCCTCATAAGAGGATAGTCCTAAAATTGAAGAATGAGGTGGCACGAAATCATGAAAGTATTATTGTATTCTGAAGGAATGAAATACATCGGGAAATCCGGTCTGGGCAGAGCAATCGAACACCAGAAAAAGGCGCTTGCACTGGAAGGGATATCTTTCACGACAGACTACAGAGATGATTTTGATCTGATGCACATCAATACATACTTTGGACAGTCCTACCGTTTGCTGCACAAAGTCAAAAAGCAAGGGAAGCCGATCGTGTATCATGCTCACTCCACAAAGGAGGACTTCAAGAATTCCTTTATCTTCTCCAATGCGGCTGCGCCGTTGTTCAGCAAGTGGATTCTGCACTGCTACAGCCATGGCGATGTGGTATTGACGCCTACGCCTTATTCAAAACAATTGCTGCAGCAGGCTGGTTTGGAACAACCGATCATCCCGATTTCGAATGGAATCGATCTGGCCTTTTACCAAGCAACTGCGGAGATGGGCATGTCTTTCCGCAGGAAGTATGGGTATAAGGCAGCAGATAAAGTTGTCATGTCTGTCGGCCTTTACATCAAACGCAAAGGAATTCTTGATTTTGTCGCCTTAGCAAAAGCGATGCCCGCTTACCAGTTCATCTGGTTCGGGTATTTGAACCTCCATCAAGTCCCACGGGAAATCCGCGAAGCTGTGGAGACCAAATTGCCCAATCTGCAATTTGCCGGTTATGTGGCTCCTGATGAGCTCAGGAGCGCCTATTGTGGTGCTGATTTGTTTTTCTTTCCAACTTACGAAGAAACGGAAGGAATCGTCCTTCTGGAGGCACTCGCCATGGGACAAGAGATCCTGGTCCGGGATATACCGATCTACGAAGATGATCTGATCGATGGCACGCACGTCTACAAAGGTAAGACGAACGACGATTTCCGCAGACTGATCAGCGGCATTCTGGAAGGCGAACTGCCTTCTTTGAAAGCTGCAGGGCAGGAGCGGATCCGCCAGAAGGATCTCAGCTGCATCGGTTCTGAATTACGAAGCGCTTATGAGACAGCCATCCGGTTGCATGGGTCCGAAGGTAGATGATTCTTGCCCCTGTAAATAAAATGATAGATGACAAGTGAGAACAAATTGATTTCGAGAAATAATCGAAATCAATTTGTTTTTTTTATGAATTGTTCGGGAAAATGTGGTAGAAAGTGGGGGGATGTGGTAGACTGAAAACATATTTGAGGGTGGGGGCGAGTGTCTTTATGTTGATGGGCGAATTCAAACACAATATCGACGCTAAAGGCAGATTGATCATGCCCGCAAAATTTCGTGAGGAATTAGGCGATACGTTCATCATCACCCGCGGATTGGACGGCTGTTTGTTCGGCTATCCGTTAAGTCAATGGGAGCTGCTTCAGGAAAAATTAAAACAGCTGCCCCTTGCAAAAAAAGATGCGCGTGCTTTTACCCGTTTCTTCTATTCAGCCGCTATGGAAGCTGAACTGGATAAACAAGGGCGCATCAATATCCCTCAAACACTATTGGATTACGCGAAGATTGAAAAAGAATGTCGTATAGTCGGTGTAGCCGATCGTATTGAAATATGGAGCAATGAGAAGTGGGAAGAATTTGCCGATGAGGCTGCCGAAAACTTCGAAGATATTGCTGAAACGATGATTGACTTTGGATTGTAGGTGCAGAAATGGAAAAATTTGAACATTATAGCGTGTTGCTGAACGAGTCTATCGATGGATTGAATATCAAGCCGGATGGCGTCTATGTCGATTGCACTTTAGGTGGTGCCGGACATAGCAGCGTGATTTTATCAAAATTAAATGAAAATGGGCATCTTTATGCCTTTGACCAAGACCGTATCGCTATCGAAAATGCTGAAGTGATGTTGGCGACTTATATCGAAAAAGGCATGGTGACACTCATCAAGGCTAATTTTCGGAACATCAAGGAAGAACTGGAGCAACGTGGCGTCTATGGCGTAGACGGCATCCTTTACGATTTGGGAGTGTCTTCCCCACAATTGGATCAAGCGGAACGAGGGTTCAGTTATCGTTATGATGCCCCGCTCGACATGCGCATGGACCAGGAGCAGGCATTGACGGCCCGCGTCATTGTGAATGAGTGGCCTTTTGCTGAGTTGATGAAGATTTTTTATCGTTACGGCGAAGAAAAATTCTCAAAACAGATTGCCCGTAAAATCGAAAATATCAGGGAAACCCAACCGATCGAGACGACCGGCGAATTGGTCGAAATCATCAAAGATTGCATTCCGGCACCGGCCAGAAGAAAAGGCGGACACCCGGCCAAACGCATTTTTCAGGCCTTACGCATCGCCGTCAACGACGAATTGTCCGCGATTGAAGATTCGATAGAGGACGGATTGAAGATGCTGAACGTCGGAGGGCGCATGAGCGTCATCTCCTTCCAATCCTTGGAAGACCGGATCGTTAAAGTCCTTTTCAAAGAAGCCAGCTCGAAAGAGGAGACTTTGCCGCTGTTGCCTATTCTTCCCGAGGAATATGAAGCGGATTACAAGTTGATCAGCCGAAAACCAATCTTGCCCAATGAAGCGGAATTGAATGAGAATTCGCGCTCCCAAAGTGCTAAATTGCGTGTCATCGAAAGAGTCAAGAAATAACAGGAGCACAGCAGCTCTGTAACGAAAGATCATCAGTCGGAACCAATGAATTGTGCCATAGACGCACGATTTATTGCGGGGGAGGAGAGGATTAAGTGGCATTACCTGAATATAGGGCGGCGATTGCAGAACCGAAGCTGCCAAAAGAATTGACAGAACCTAGAAAAGGCCAGCCTGATCCGAAAGGCTATAGAGCCGTTAGAGATAAATATATAAAAATTGAAAAATTTGCCATCACCATCACTTTGTTAAGTGCTTTGATCGTAGTATTGTTGTCTCTGGCTACACAAGTGACCCTCTCCAATCAGAATAGAGCGTTGCAGGACTTACAAAATGATAGCGTTGCGATCAGTCTGGAAAATCAAAATTTGGAACAGGAAGTCCAGGAACTTTCAAGATATGACCGCATCATTGAGATAGCGAAAGAACTTGGTCTGGAAATGAATGAAGCAAACGTTAGGAATGTTACGCGATGAAAAAAACAGCTAATCCTCAAAAAAACCGAAAAAAAATGACTCGTATCATGGTTGGGTTGACAGGTTTACTATTTCTTGTATTTATTTTTCGTTTTTCTATGATCATGATCACCAAGAAGGTAAATGGCGAGAATCTAAGCGAGCATGTTAATAACTTATATACCAGAAGTAGTATCCTTGCCGCAAAAAGAGGTACCATCTATGACATAGGTGGTAATCCTATTGCCTTGGATGCTACTTCTTATTCGTTGGTGGCGGTTTTGACCGATGAATGGAGTGAGGATACGGAAAATCCGAACCATATCGTCGACAAGGAAAAAACAGCTGAAGTTCTGGCACAATACATCAGCATGAGCGAAAGCGAGATTCTGACTATCCTGAACCAAGCCGATCTGAAGCAGGTCGAATTCGGAAGCGCAGGGACTAACCTGAACTATGCTACAAAATCCAGTATTGAAGCGGAAGAGCTTCCGGGGATCACGTTCGAAGAGACACCCTCCAGGCTTTATCCAAATGGGATTTTTGCTTCCCATCTTGTCGGCTTTGCGCAAAGTTCAGTCAGCGAAGAGGAAGCTGACACGAATGAAGAAAAGAAGCTGGTCGGCATGATGGGCATAGAGTCTCTGTATGATGATGATTTGGACGGCAGTGATGGTAAAGTCACCTATCAAGAGGATTCCAACGGCTACCTGATTCCGGGCACGCAAATTCAGGAAGAGGAACCTATCGAAGGCGATAATCTTTACCTGACGCTCGACAGCCGCCTGCAGATTTATCTGGAAAGTCTGATGTCGCAAGTGTATGCGGAGGCTGAACCGGAATCGATGACAGCTATGTTGGTCGATCCCGAAACCGGCGCAATCCTTGCTGCTTCCCAGCGGCCCACTTTCAACGCTACGACCAAGGAAGGCATCGATGCCCAATGGCAAAATCTGTTGGTGGAGGATACCTATGAACCGGGTTCCACATTCAAAATTCTGACTTTGGCCGCGGCCGTGAACGAGGGCGTATTCAGTCCGTTTGCGACATACACTTCCGGAAGTGTGGAGGTAGAGGGCGGAACCATCCGTGACTACAATAAGGATGGTTGGGGCAATATCACCTATCTTGAAGGGTTGGCCCGCTCAAGTAACGTGGCTTTCGTGAAGTTGGTGCAAGCGATGGGGTACGATGTTTGGGAATCCTACATAAAGGCTTTCGGCATCGGCCAATCAACCGATTCAGGACTTGAAAATGAAGCAACAGGGAATTACAGCTATACATATCCGCTGGAAAAGGCGAATACGGCATTCGGACAAGGGGTAACGGTTACGCCTTTCCAATTGATGCAAGCTTTCACGGCAATCGCAAACGATGGCACCATGATGAAACTGAACTATCTGGATCGAACAGAAGATTCAAACACAGGTGAAGTCACTGTTTCCGAACCTGAAGAATTAGGATCCCCGATCACGGCGGAAACCGCCCAAACGGTGCTGACCTATCTGAAAGAAGTCGTCTACAACGAGAATGGATCCGGTCAAGCTTACCAAGTCGAAGGAACAGAAATCGCCGCCAAAACGGGTACGGCAGAAGTGGTTAATTCCACGACAGGTGAATATTACACCGGCTATTCCAACTACCTTTACTCAGTAGTCGGATTCGCGCCGGCGGATGATCCCAGCTACATCTTGTATTTAACAATGAAACGGCCTGCAAACTTGGACAGTCTGAACGGTTCGAAGTATCTGGCGGAAATATTCAACCCATTCATGACAAGGGCAATCGAATATGACAACCTGAATACGGAAGTTACCGGGGACGTTAATCAAGCCTTGATGCCGGAAGTGGCCAATATGTCGAAAGATGAGGCTTTAGCAGCCCTGACCGCAGTAGGCTATAATGATACAGCGGTAATCGGCAGCGGCAGCCGGATCGTCCAACAATACCCGTACGCTGGGACGCAGACGATCACGAACCAAAAAACGATTCTCATGACGGAGGGCGCGATGACAATGCCTGATGTCTACGGCTGGTCAAAAGATGATGTCCTGAAAGTAGCAGAAATCGCAGGTATAAACTTTACTTTTGAAGGCGAAGGATATGTCGTTTTCCAGAGTCTGGAAACGGGATCCATCCTGAATGCTGCCAAGGAAGTTCAGGTAATCCTGGAATAAACCTTCAGAAGCAACACTCACAATCAATCAATCAAAAATGTAAAACACCTATTAGGAGGAAATCATATGCATTGGACAGAAATGCTGTTGCCTTTATCGATCAGCTTCGCCATCACAATCAGCATGATGCCAATCTTCATCGGCTATTTTAAAGTGAAACAGTTCGGACAGGTCACAAGGGAAGAAGGACCGAAATGGCATCAAGTCAAAAGCGGCACGCCGACGATGGGGGGTGTCGTGTTCATCATCGCTGCGATCCTTACAGTGATCGGGACAGCCATCTGGAAGGAAGTTCTTACCGTAAAACTGGCGATGTTGCTGTTCGTGCTGTTGTTTTTTGCCGCTATCGGCTTTTTGGATGATTTCCTGAAAATATTCAAAAAACAAAATGAAGGGCTGACTTCCAAGCAAAAGTTCCTTTCGCAATTGGTTGGGTCCTTTGTCTTTGTGGCACTGTTCTTTTTGTCGGGTTCAGACCCGTTGATCACAATCCCTTTCTTTGGACAAATCCACAACTGGTTGGTATTTGCTGTATTCACAATCATCTGGATCACCGGCTTTTCGAACGCAGTCAACTTGACCGATGGTTTGGACGGATTGGTAGCCGGAACAGCTGGCATCGCCTATACGGCATACGGCATATTGGCTTACCGTCAGGGACAACTGGAAGTATTGTTGTTTTGTATCGCGATTGTCGGTGGTCTGATCGGATTCTTCTTTTTCAACAAAAAACCGGCTAAAATATTTATGGGAGACGTCGGTTCGTTGGCATTGGGTGCAGGGCTCGCAGTTGTGTCGTTGGCGTTGCATCTGGAGTGGTCCTTGTTGCTGATCGGTCTTGTTTTCGTCATCGAAACGGCCAGTGTCATGTTGCAGGTCGGCTCCTTCAAATTGCGCGGCAAACGCATCTTCAAGATGTCACCAATCCACCACCATTTCGAAATGAGCGGGTGGAGCGAATGGCGCGTCGTCCTTACTTTTTGGGCGGTCGGTTTGATTTCTGCAATCTTAGCCTTGTGGCTGCTCGTTTAAGCGAAGGGAGAGAAATACATGAAAACAAATAATCGATTCGAAAATAAAAAAGTATTGGTGCTGGGCTTGGCGCTCAGCGGAATGAATGCGGCAAAACTGCTCCTGGAACTCGGCGCAATGGTAACGGTCAATGACGCAAAGGAATTGAACGACAATCCGGATGCAAAAGAGTTGATTTCATCCGGCATCAAAGTGATCGCCGGATTCCATCCAATTGAGCTCTTGGATGAATCTTTCTCCTTCATGGTCAAGAATCCGGGTATCCCATACAACAATCCGATGGTCAAACGGGCGCTTGAATTAGGCATTCCCGTGTTGACAGAAGTCGAATTGGCGGCGGAGATTCTGGAAGGCCGACTGATCGGTGTGACAGGCACGAACGGAAAGACTACGACCACGACAATGATCACGGAACTGTTGAATGCGGGCAGAAAAATAGGCAAAGCCTATAAAGCCGGCAATATCGGTGTGCCTGCATCGGCAGTGGCGCGTGTGGCGACTGTCGACGACGATGTCGTGATGGAGTTGTCAAGTTTCCAGTTGATGGGCATCGAGGCGATGCGGCCTGCCATTGCGGTCATCACGAACATCACGGAAGCGCATCTGGATTATCACGGCGACCGCAACGAATATGTCAAAGCGAAGTGGCGCATAACCGAGAACCAAACAGAGGCCGATCACCTCGTTTTGAATTGGGACCAGGCAGAACTGCGTGAAATGTCGCAGTTTTCAAAAGCCCATATCGTTCCTTTTTCCCGCACGCAGATCCTGAAGGATGGAGCCTATGCATCGGAGGGTTCGCTGTATTTCAAAGGCGAGAAAGTGATGGCTATTTCCGATTTGAGGGTTCCTGGTGAACACAATATCGAAAATGCATTGGCCGCGATCGCTGTAGCGAAACTGTCCGGTATAGCCAATGAGGCTATCGTATCAGCTTTTCATCTCTTTTACGGCGTCGAGCACAGGATCCAATTCGTGGCCGAACTGAACGGAAGGAAATTCTATAATGATTCGAAAGCGACGAACATTCTTGCAACCAAAACAGCTTTGGCAAGTTTCAAGACGCCAATCATCCTTTTGGCGGGAGGCCTGGACCGTGGGAATAGTTTCGATGAGCTTGTCCCCTTCCTTGAAAACGTGAAGACGTTGATCGTCTTCGGAGAAACAGCTGAAAAATTGAAGGATGCAGGCGAGAAAGCCGGCATCGAAGAAATCGTGCTGACCGACAATGTCGCCAGTGCGGTACCGATCAGTTACCAGTACAGCGAAGAAGGAGACACAATCCTGTTGTCCCCCGCCTGCGCGAGTTGGGATCAGTACAAAAATTTTGAAGTGCGCGGCAAAACGTTCACGGATGCTGTCCATTCCTTGGTCAAAGCCACGAGTGAGGAGGAGGGTTCTTTCTAGAGAACCTATACGCGTATGAAAATAGTATTATCCGGTGGGGGAACAGGCGGGCACATCTACCCGGCGTTGGCCCTGATGAACCGAATCAAAGAAAAATATCCCGACAGCGAATTCCTTTATGTGGGAACGGACCGCGGTTTGGAAAGCACAATCGTACCAAAGGCCGGTGTTGCCTTCAAATCCATCAAGATCCAAGGTCTGCGCCGGAGTTTATCGCTTCAGAACCTGAAGACGATCTATTTGATGATCAAGAGCATTTCGGACTCGAAGAAAATCATCAAGGAATTCCGGCCGGATGTCGTGATCGGGACCGGTGGCTATGTTTGCGCACCCGTTCTGTATGCCGCGTCCAAACTGGGTGTGCCTTCCATAATCCACGAGCAAAATTCAGTGGCAGGCGTCACCAATAAATTTTTGAGCAGAGTCGTGGACCGCATCTGCATTTGTTTTGAGGATGCACGCAGTGACTTCTCCTCCTATCCGGAAAAAATAGTCTTCACGGGGAATCCCAGGGCGCAGGAAGTAGCTTCCTTGAAGGAAAGCGCCGACCTGAAGGAATACGGATTGGGGGAAGAACTGCCGACCGTTTTGATTTTTGGAGGTAGCCGGGGAGCAAAAAAACTGAATGAATCTTTCACAGCCGCCTACCCGCTTTTCAAGAACAAGCCCTATCAAGTGCTGCTGGCTACCGGTGAAGTCCACTACAAGGCGGTGGAGCAAGAAATCAGCGCGCTGACCGACCGTTTGGATAATGTCCGCATTGTGCCATACATCCATGATATGCCGAAATTGTTCAAGCGCACCGACTTGATTGTGTCGCGCAGCGGCGCAACCACTTTGACGGAAGTGATGGCCTTGGGTTTGCCGAGTATCCTGATCCCGAGCCCTTATGTCACAAACAACCATCAACAAAAAAATGCCGAAAGCTTAGTGAAAAATGGTGCTGCTGAAATGATCCTCGAGAAGGACCTGAAGGCACAGTCATTGTTTGAAGCCATCGATAAACTGATGATCAATGAAACGGCACGAAAAACAATGGCTATCCAAGCCAAACAGATGGGCATAACGGATGCATCAGACCGGATCATCGATGTCATCTTGACTTTGAAGAAATGAGAAAGGGAGGGAGGCCAGATGGTTTTCGGAAGAATCCGGCAGAAGCTGAAGAATAAGAGTTCGTCGGAAGGGACTCCCTGGCAGCGGGCGACTGCTGAATTGGAAAGGCAACGCAAGGAGCAGGAAAAGCTGCATACCACAAAAAAATCCGGCATGCAGTTTTTTTTGGAAGGGAAAAAAGCGAAGAAGAAGACAAGCAAACACCTTTCCGAATCCGCAAAAACCGGCAACCGGCAAGGATATTTTGTCTGGTACGGCATTTTCCTGATCGGGGCGATCGGCAGTGGTTTTCTGATCTCTCCGTACGGAAAAGTCAAGGATATCTATGTGGAAGGGGCCGAGGCTGTTCCGGAGCAAAGTATTATCGATGCCAGCCGGCTTACCGGAAAGCTGACAACATTGGGTGCCGTCTGGAATGACGAAAAAATCAATGCATACATCACGAATGCGTTACCCCAAGTCAAAACAGCGGAAGTGACGCTGCGCGGGCTGAATGATGTCACGATCCATGTGACGGAACACGAAACCATAGCCTATGTTTATTCAGACGGCAGCTACTATAATGTCCTGGAGAATGGGACAGTGGCAGACACGAAACTGAAGGTGCCGATCGGGAATAATCCGATCATCACGAGTTTTGAAATGAACCAGAATCTCGATGATTTGCTCGAACAATACTTGCAATTGACTGTCAGTGTCCAGAACAGCATCTCTGAAATCAAATATACCGGGACGGAAGAAAATCCGTACGCAATCACTGTATACATGAACGATGGGAATGAAGTGAAGGCGATTTTACCGTCATTTGCCGAAAAAATCTTATACTACCCCGACATCGTGAGCCAATTGGGCGAGACGAAAGGGACCATCGACCTGGAAGTGGGTGTCTACTTTACCCCTTTTGCGCAATCGGTGGAAGAGGGAGTGTCCGCTTCGGCAGATTCTGCTACTCCAACCGAATGACTTGAAAGAGATTAGGATTGACTTGCAGTCAATCCTTGAACAATGATTCCAGTCATTGTTGAGGGATTGAATAACTTTTGTCAGACTTCCATCTGATAGAATTATTTGTAAAAATCTTCGTAAATGAAGAATTATTATGATAAAATGATAAGGTATAGCTTTCTGGCATCACGTATCAGTAACCGACAGTTTTTTTCGGAACAATGCGGATGTTTACACAAGCCATTATGTCAAACGGAGGTTTCAATAAAACCATGAAGAATTCAGGAATATACGTCAGTCTAGATATTGGAACCACTTCAATAAAAGTTGTCGTCGCAGAATATGTGAAAGATCAAATGAACATTATTGGAGTCGGGAATGAAATTTCCAAAGGTCTTAGCCGTGGCGTCATCGTTGATATCGATGAAACGGTCGAATCAATCCGCAGTGCAGTCAGTCAAGCTGAAAGAAAAGCGAATATTCAGATATCAAACGTCATCGTAGGCATACCAAGCAACCAAATCAGCATTGAACCTTGCCACGGGATGTATGCAGTCTCAAGCGAAAATAAGGAAATCACAGACAAGGATGTCCAAAACGTCTTTGCTGCCGCAAAAGTCCGTTCCGTTCCGCCAGAAAGAGAAATCATTTCCGTCATCCCTGAAGAGTTCATCGTAGACGGGTTCGACGGCATCAGAGACCCGAGAGGCATGATCGGTGTTCGGCTTGAATTGTACGCAAGCATGATCACTGGTCCAAAAACAATCATCCATAACATCAAACGTTGCGTCGAAAAAGCAGGGCTTCAGATTGAAGATATGGTCGTACAGCCATTGGCCATTTCAAGCGTAGCCATGAATAAAGGTGAGCGCGATTTCGGAACCATCCTTATCGATATGGGTGGTGGTCAAACAAGCGCCTCTGTCATGCACGATGATCAATTGAAATTTTCATTCGTTGATCCCGAGGGTGGAGATCTCGTGACCAAAGACATTTCCATCATTTTGAATACGACGTTGGAGAACGCAGAGCGCGTAAAACGCGAATATGGCTACGCCATTTCCGAGGATACGTCCGATGAGGAATTTTTCCCTGTCGAAACGATCGGGAAAGAAGAACCAGTGAAAGTCGATGAGAAATATCTGGCTGAAATCATCGAAGCGCGCATGGTGCAAATCTTCGAAAACATCAAACGTGCCTTGGACAAAGTTGAAGCACGCGACCTTCCCGGTGGCATCATTTTGACCGGAGGCGCAGCGGCATTGCCGGGAGTTGTCGATTTGGCGAAAGAAATCTTCGAAATCAACGTAAAACTGTACATTCCAGAACAGATGGGGATGCGCAATCCTATCTATGCAACAAGCATAGGCCTGATCAAGTATGCAGCAGGATTGGATGACATTTACCGTGTCGCTAAGGGGAAAATACAAGCAACAGGCAAAGTGATCCCTTTGCAATCGAAAACTGTGAAACAACCGCCAGTCGTTGAGGAAGCGGCCTATGAAATAGAGACTTATGCCGATGAAGATCATTACGAAGAAAGCTTAGTCGGTAAATTAAAACGTTGGTTCAATAACCTGTTTGAATAATAACGCTGAACATAAAAAGAATGGTATGAAATAGGAGGAAATGAAATGGAATTGGAATTCGATTCAAGCATGAATGATGGAGCAAAAATTAAAGTTATCGGTGTCGGTGGAGCGGGAAGCAATGCCGTGAACCGTATGATCGAAGAGGGCGTGCAAGGTGTGGAATTCATCGTTGCCAACACGGATACGCAAGCCTTGAATGCATCAAGAGCAGAAACAAGAATCCAACTCGGACCTAAATTGACAAAAGGATTGGGCGCAGGCTCGATTCCTGAAGTAGGCCGCAAAGCTGCAGAAGAGAGTGAACAACAAATCTCTGAAGCCTTGGCTGGAGCAGATATGATCTTTGTAACATGCGGAATGGGCGGCGGTACCGGTACTGGTGCGGCCCCTATCGTAGCCAGAATCGCCAAAGACTTAGGCGCTTTGACTGTCGGCGTTGTGACGCGTCCGTTCACTTTTGAAGGACCAAAAAGAGGCCGCTATGCTGCAGAAGGTATCGCTGAATTAAAAGCAAACGTGGATACATTGGTCATCATTTCCAACAATCGCCTCTTGGAGATCGTGGACAAAAAGACGCCTATGCTGGAAGCTTTCCGTGAAGCGGATAATGTATTGCGTCAAGGGGTTCAAGGGATCTCTGATCTGATCACAGCTCCAGGATACGTCAACTTGGACTTTGCCGATGTGAAAACAGTCATGAAAGACCAAGGTTCTGCACTGATGGGTATCGGTATCGCTTCAGGTGAAAACCGCACGGCTGAAGCAACCAAAAAAGCTATTTCTTCACCATTGTTGGAAGTTTCCATCGATGGCGCTGAGCAGATTTTGTTGAACATCACGGGAGGATCGGACTTGACGTTGTTTGAAGCCCAAGACGCGAGTGATATCGTAGCACAAGCTTCAACATCCGAAGTGAACATCATCTTCGGTACTTCCATCAATGAAAACTTGGGTGACGAAGTTATCGTTACAGTAATCGCTACAGGTATCGACGACAAAAAAAAAGATGAAAAAAAAACCGCTAATCGCGGAGGCAGTGCTTTCAAAGGCCGCAAAGAAGTAGGAACCGCACCTGTTTCATACCCAGAAAAGCAACATCCGACTGAGAGAGCGGAGGAAAAACCAGCCAAAGATCTTTTCGGCGACTGGGATATCCGCAGAGACACAAGCGTGAGGGAACAGGCACCTCAACAAATCCAACCTGAGCCAGAAGAATACTCTGTCAAACCAACAGAAGACAATTATCCACGTTATCATGAAAATAGAGAAGATAAAAACGGTGGAGAGGATTCATTGGATACGCCACCTTTCTTCCGCAAGAGACGCAGATAAGAATGAATATTGAGCGAAATTGCCGGAAAGTGGAGTCAACTGTGGAAGCGGCCTGCTTGGCAGCCGGTCGCAAACGGGAAGAGGTGACGGTTGTCGCCGTCACGAAGACAAAACCTGTAGAGCAGGTGGAGGAATTGTACCGCTTAGGTTACCGCCACTTTGCAGAAAATCGCCTCGAGGGTCTGCTTGAAAAGCAAGCAGCGCTTCCACAAGAAGACATCATTTGGCATTACATCGGGACCTTACAGACAAGGAAAGTGAAGCAGGTGATCAATCACATCGCCTACTTCCACGCGTTGGATCGACCATCATTGGCAAAGGAAATCAACGAGCGGGCGAAACAGCCTGTTTCTTGCTTCGTTCAGGTCAATGTGACAGGGGAGAGTTCAAAACATGGGCTTTCCGCATCCGAGGCAGTGCCTTTCATCAAGAGTCTGAAAGAGTTTCCGAATATCCTCGTTGTCGGCTTAATGACGATGGCACCCATTGATGCAACAGACGTGGAGTTGCATCAATGCTTTAAAGATCTGAAAATAATGCAAGAGCAAGTAGCGGCGTTGAACTTAGCTCACGCCCCCTGCACGGAGACGAGCATGGGCATGAGTCAAGATTTTCCGACAGCGATTGCCGAAGGTGCAACTTTTGTACGCGTCGGATCGGCATTCTTTGCTGAAACAGAAGCTTAGACAAAGAAGTGAGGGGTCTTATGGGTCTGAAAGATTTATTCCGAAAGTACTTTGTCATTGAAGATGACGATGACGGATATGAGGAAGTCGATGAACCATCGTCTGTCGTTCCAGTCCGCAGGTCCGAGAGCAATGAAGAAGGGGCCCCGTCTTTACGGAGCACCCAAAAAAGATCGACGAAAGCAAAGGTAATTCCTATGAATCAACAAGCAATGACCGAAAAAGCCAGCATACATGTCGTGGAGCCCAGAGTCTATTCCGAGGTGGAGAAGATTGCCGATAATTTGCTGAAGAATCAGGCAGTGCTCCTTAATTTTAAAAGGATAGACGCGGAACAGGCAAAACGCATCGTGGATTTTCTGACAGGTACGGTGTATGCAATCGGTGGAGAAATCCAACGCGTGGGCGATGAAATCTTTTTATGCACTCCTGCTTCAGTCGGAGTCGAAGGCGCACTGGCCGAAACACTTGAGGAAGAGCGTTCGTTCTTCTAGAAAGGAAGCAAAATGACACAAATATTGATTTGGCTTTTACAGATTATCCGTTGGGGTATATCCGCATATTCGACTGTCTTGCTGGTATACGCATTGATGAGTTGGTTGCCGGGAGCCAGAAGTTCCAGATTCGGTTACTTCATCTCCAGCATTGTGGAGCCTTACCTGGATATATTCAGAAGATTGATCCCATCTGTAGGCATGGTGAGCTTCAGTGTAGTGGCAGGCATCCTATTCCTGAATTTGGTGGAGTATGGAGCGCAGGTTGTTATCCTGTTCCTGATCAGAATGCTGAATTGACGGACATTTTTTCATCAAACGAAAAAGTGAGGGATTTGTATGCAAGAAGTTTATCAACATTTCCGTAAGGAAGAGCAGCCGTTCATCGACAGTGCCCAATCCTGGATTACGCAAGCGGAGGAAACCTATACACCGTATTTGACGGATTTCTTGGATCCGAGACAGCAGTACATTCTTGAGATGCTGGTCGGTAAAAAAGGTGAAATCCATGTCCAATTTTACGGTGGATATGAAGCGGCGGAACGCAAGCGGGCAATCATTTGCCCCGAGTATTTCAGTCCGACCCAAAGCGACTTTGAAATGGAGCTTACTGAAGTTGTGTACCCTTCAAAATTCGCCAGTCTGACCCATGGGAAAATACTGGGAACGCTGATCGGTACCGGCATGAAAAGGGAACTGTTCGGGGATATCCTGTCTGACGGCACACGCTGGCAGTTTTTGTTGGCATCGAATATAGCTAGCTATGTGCATTCGCAGGTCACCAAGATAGGCAAGGTCAGTGTCCGCTTGGAGAGCCGGACCTATACTGATCTGCTCACACCTATCGATGATTGGACGATTGTGCATGACACTGTCAGTTCCCTGCGATTGGATACAGTGATTGCCGCCATCTACAACATATCGAGACAACGGGCTAAAGAATTGGTGACCGGCGGAAAAGTGAAATTGAACTGGGCCGTATTTGAACGTCCCGATTTCGAATTGGGTCTGTTGGATATCGTATCTATCCGCGGTTACGGCCGGATCCAGATAAAGGCCATTGAAGGAAAATCCAAGAAAGACAAATGGCGCGTCGAATTCGGCGTATTGTACAAATAAGAATGACAAGAACGAAAGGTGTGTATAAAATGAGTTTGACTCCATTAGATATTCAGCACAAGGAATTCCCTGTCAAAATAAAAGGGTACGATAAAGAACAAGTCAATGACTTTTTGGATAATGTCACGAAGGAATTTGAAGAAGTCATCAAACAAAATAAAGACCTGCAAAAGCAACTGAAATTTGCCGAAGAAAAACTCCAGTATTTCAGCAACCTGCAGGATGCTTTGAACAAGTCGATCGTAGTGGCGCAGGACGCTGCCGACAGACTGAAAGAGAATGCACGTAAAGAAGCTGAAATCATTCTGTTCGAAGCCGAAAAAAGTGCGGACCGCTTGTTGCATGAAGCTGCCGGGAAAGCTACGAAAATCAATGAAGAGACTGACGGCGTCCGCAAGGAAAGCCGCAACTTCAAACAGAAACTGCAACTTTTGGTCGAGTCTCAATTGAACCTCATCATGAATGATGAATGGAACAATTTATTGAACGCTTCACCGGAAGGCCAGGTTTCGACGCCTACCTTGAATGAAGTTTTATCCAACCGCACACGTATCATCGATGAACTGGTCGCAAATTCTGACGATGCAGCTGAATTCGAAGTCGGCGGAAGATTGGCCGAAGAAGCCAGGGCTGAAGAGAAACTTGCTGAAGCTGCTGTGGAGGCTATTGAAATTCCGGAAGAAAACAAGTAAAATCTATGTATTGAAGAATGGAACACCCGCAATCAAGAAACTTCCAGCGAATTGGCGAATGGTGAAAGGCCAATAAGTCCCTCTTTTTTAAGGATCCTCCATGAGAATCTTTTTGAACAAACATAAGTAGAAAAGGTCGCCTGAACAGCGTTAACGGTTTGAATGAGGAAGCAAAACAGCCTTTTCCGGCCGTTTTCGCTTTGAATTTGGGTGGTACCACGAAGACTTCGTCCCTTTTGGAGACGGGTCTTTTTTTGTAGAAAAAATTAAATAAAAGGGAGCTTTCGATAATGAAAATGAAAGACACGCTACACTTAGGGAAAACGGCTTTTCCTATGAAGGCCAACTTGCCTGTCCGGGAATTGGAATGGCAAAAGGATTGGGAAGAAAAAGATATTTATGCAAAACGACAAGAAAAAAATGAGGATAAACCGACTTTTGTCCTTCATGATGGCCCTCCATATGCCAATGGTGCGGTCCACATGGGACATGCCTTGAACAAAATCAGCAAGGACATCATCGTCCGTTCAAAATCCATGTCAGGCTTCCGAGCTCCTTTTGTCCCGGGTTGGGATACGCATGGTCTGCCGATTGAACAAGCCTTAACGAATACAGGCGTGAACCGCAAAGCAATGAGTTTGGCCGATTTCCGTAAATTGTGCGAAGATTACGCATGGAAACAGATTGACGGACAGAGAACCGTCTTCAAACGATTGGGTATCGCAGGCGATTGGGAAAATCCTTACGTGACCCTTTTGCCGAAATATGAAGAGGCTGAAATCCGCGTGTTCGGAAAAATGGCGGAAAAAGGTTACATCTACAAAGGCCTGAAACCGATCTATTGGTCGCCTTCAAGTGAATCTTCCCTTGCGGAAGCTGAAATCGAATATAAAGATGTGAAGTCTCCTTCAATCTATGTGGCTTTTCAGGTCAAAGATGGCAAAGGCCTATTGGACAACGATACTGCCTTTATCATCTGGACGACTACACCGTGGACTTTGCCTGCTAACTTAGGCATTTCCGTAAATGCTGCTTTTGAATATGTGGTTGTTTCCGCTGACGGCAGGAAATTTGTCGTCGCTAAGGAATTGCTGGGAACAGTCAAGGAAGCCATCGGATGGGAAACTGTGGAAATTCTGCAAGAACTGAAGGGCTCAGATATGGAGTATATGACCGTTCAGCATCCTTTCTATGATCGTGAGTCTTTGGTCATGGTGGGCGATCATGTCACGCTTGAAGCAGGTACCGGTTTGGTCCATACTGCTCCCGGACATGGTGAGGACGACTACATTGTCAGCAAAAAATATGGTCTTGAAGTATTATCGCCGATCGACAACAAAGGTTGCTACACGACTGAAGCGCCAGGTTTCGAGGGTGTATTCTACGATAAAGCCAATAAACCGATCACCGATTTGTTGGCTGAAAAAGGCGCTTTGCTGAAACTGGACTTCTTCGTCCACAGCTACCCGCATGACTGGCGCACAAAGAAACCTGTCATCTATCGCGCAACGCCGCAATGGTTTGCATCCATCGATAAATTCCGTCAAGACATTCTGGACGAAATCGAAAATGTAGAGTGGCTGCATCCATCCGGAAAAGTACGCTTGTTCAACATGATCCGTGACCGCGGCGATTGGGTCATTTCCCGTCAACGTGTTTGGGGTGTTCCGTTGCCGATTTTCTATGCGGAAAACGGAGAACCGGTCATCACGCCGAAAACGATCGACCATGTTGCGAAATTGATCGGTGAATTCGGTTCAAACGTTTGGTTCGAAAGGGAAGCGAAGGACCTGCTTCCTGAAGGGTTCACACACCCAGGCAGCCCGAACGGGGAATTTACCAAGGAAATGGACATCATGGATGTTTGGTTCGATTCCGGATCCTCTCATGAGGCTGTGCTGCGCGCAAGAGAAGATTTGGCATTTCCTGCTGACATGTACTTGGAAGGCTCAGATCAATACCGCGGTTGGTTCAACTCCAGCATTACGACTAGCGTTGCGATCAACGGTGTTGCACCATACAAAACAGTTCTTTCCCAAGGATTTGTTTTGGATGGGGAAGGCCGCAAGATGAGCAAATCACTGGGCAATACAGTTCTGCCGGAAAAAGTCGTCAAGAATATGGGTGCTGACATCATCCGTTTATGGGTGTCCAGTGTCGACTACGAATCCGATGTCAGAATCAGTGACGACATCCTGAAGCAGGTTTCCGAAACGTACCGCAAGATCCGCAATACCATGCGCTTCCTGATCGGCAACACGGAAGATTTCCAACCGAAAGAACATGCAGTAGCTTACGAGGAGCTGCGCAGTGTCGATCAGTACATGATGGCGCGCTTGGATCAAGTAGTTGAAACCTGTGTGACCGCTTATAAAGAGTACGAGTTCTCGACCATCTACCAAACAATCATGAACTTCTGTACAGTTGATTTATCGGCGTTCTATCTTGACTTTGCGAAAGATGTCGTATATATCGAAAAAGAGGATAATCTAGAAAGACGCGCCATGCAGACCGTATTCTATGAAGTATTGGTTAAGTTGGCTAAACTCTTGACGCCGATCATCCCACACACAACAGAAGAAATCTGGAGTTTCCTGAAAGAAGAGGAACAATACGCACAACTGGCTGAATTGCCGGAAATCAGCGTGCGTCAAGGCCAAGCAGAGGTTTTAGGCCAATGGGAAAAATTCATGGACATCCGCGACGCGGCATTGAAAGCATTGGAAGTTGCGCGTAATGAAAAGACGATCGGAAAATCGTTTGAAGCACATCTGTCCTTGTTCGTTGATGAAGAAACAAAAGCATTATTCGCGTCGCTTGATGCGAATCTGGAACAATTATTCATCGTTTCGCAGCTTGACATCCATGAATTATCTGCTGCTCCAGCTGAAGCGATGAGATTCGACAATCTTGCCATTCTGGTGGAACACGCACATGGGGAAACCTGTGAAAGATGCCGTGCCATCAAGGAAGAGGTCGGAACCATAAAGGATGCTACGACCCTTTGCGGACGTTGTGCAGATATCGTCAGATCCGAATATCCGGAAGCGCTCGTGCAGGAAGAAGCCTGATCTTTCAACCCGGAAAAAAATAGTTGGAAATGTAAAAAACAAGTAAAGAGCACGCAAGAGGACGTCTTCTGACGCCATTCTTGCGTGCTTGTTTTGATTTTGGACCGAAAGTGCAGAGATTTTCCATTGTTTGATCATTTTTTTAAAGAAAGCGCATAACTTCTTCTTGAAATTGGAAGAGAGATTCGTTATAATTATATTAGTAACTTGTACTAATATGATAGTATTTATTTGTATTAGCATTTTACCAATGAAAATTTTGGAGGTATTACACAATTATGGAACAAGGCAAAGTAAAATGGTTTAACGGCGAAAAAGGTTTTGGATTTATCGAAGTTGATGGAAAAGACGATGTATTCGTACATTTCTCAGCTATCCAAGGCGAAGGTTTCAAAACATTAGAAGAAGGCCAAGATGTTGAATTCGAAATCGTAGACGGCAACCGTGGTCCTCAAGCAGCTAACGTAGTAAAATTATAATCCTATTTTTTAACATTAGCGAATTCAAAGCGCATCGGGAGTTTCTCCGGGTGCGCTTTTTACATGCGAGAAAAGCTGAACGGGTTCGTTCAGCCCTGATTGAGGAAACACTGCGAGACCGGTTGGATGGCCTCATGACAGGACTAAGCGATTGAAATCGCAAGAGTCATGACAATTCAGGAAATCGTGCCACGCAACGTTCCCTGCGGTCACCTTGTACTGGGGCTCAAAGGGATGAATCCCAAGGAGTCCCATGCAACTGAGCATCGAAGAGCGCGATTGGTCAGATTTATCTAATTTCCGAAGGGCTTAACCGTGAGGCTGGCTATCAAATTTGATTGCATGAAACATGTTGCGAATCTGTTAAACACCTATGGTGAAGCACTTTTCAATTCGAAAAATTTTATACTTTCCTACTATGCAAAAAAAATCGTTGCTTCGACAGTCCTTTGCTGGACCGCGAAACAACGATTTTATCAAAATCAGACTGTTGTCTGTTTATGTTTGGTAGAGAAGTTATTTTTTCATGTTTTTCATGACAAGGGAAACGATGAAAATCAGGATGACTGCCCCGACTAGTGCCGGAACGATGAAGAACCCTCCGATTTCAGGACCCCATGCTCCAAATAACATTGTTCCTAGCCATGAACCGATGAAACCAGCAATGATATTTCCGATGATGCCTCCGGGAACATCTTTACCCAAGAACGATCCTGCTAATGCGCCTAAGATACCACCGACAATTAAAGACCAAATAAAGTCCATTTCTTTTCCTCCTTTTTTCGAATAAAAATGCAGTAACAATATAGTTATTTCCAATTAACTATACTACTATTATATAAAAAATGAGCCACATTACAAATAATATGCCCTCGCGATGAGAGATTATCCGAAAAAAAGCTGCCCCAAAGGCGGGGCAGCATTGAGAATTTAATCGAGTTGTTGTTCTTGTTGATGGATATTCAGCAATTTGACTTTCAGATCGTTTTCCATAAGAGACAGTTCTTTTTCGGCCTCTTTTCGTTTGATTCGGCCTTCCTGTTGGATTTTAAGCGTTTCTTCCAATGTTTCGATCAGATCCTGTTGCGTCTGTTTGAGTGTTTCGATATCGATCACACCCCGTTCATTTTCTTTAGCGGTTTCGATGGCTGATATTTTCAGCATTTCGGAATTTTTGCGCATCAGATCATTCGTGGTCTGGGATACTTGCCTTTGTGCAGTTACTGCATCTTTTTGGCGGAGAAGCGTAAGGGCGATGGCCACTTGATTTTTCCATAACGGGATGGCAGTGTGAATCGAGGACTGGATTTTTTCGGCCAACGCCTGGTTCGTATTTTGGATCAAACGGATCTGCGGCGCTTGTTGGATCGTCATCTGTCTGGTCAAGCGCAGATCGTGGGTGCGTTTTTCGAGACGGTCAAGGAACTGTTTCAGATCGTTGACGATCTGCACATCCATTTGACTTTGGGAAACCTCAGCAGCCTGAATCGCTTTCGGGATCGCGTTTTTCTGGAGGTCCTCCATTTTCACTTCACCGGCAGCGATGTAGATGTTCAGCGCCTCAAAATAATCCTTGTTTTTTTGGTAAAGCTGTTCCAGTGTGACATTGTCATTGAGCAGGCCATTCTTTTCCTTATCCAGTTTTATCGCGATTTTATCGATTTGGGCGCCGATCTTCTGGTACTTTGCCGTCATTTCGTAAGCGGATTGTTTTACCTTTCCGAAGATTTTGCGGAAGACGTTGTTGTCTTCCGCACGGAGGTCTTCCGGTTTGGCCTCATTGAGGCGATACATCAGATCGTTCAAGGAATCGCCGATTTCGCCAGTGTCCTGATTCTGAACATGATCCAACATCGAATGGGAAAATTCTCCCAGTTGTTTTTGAGCGGCAGCACCGTAGCTGATGATTGCCTGCATGTTGGTTTCATCGATTTGATTGGCTAATGCCAAAGCTTGTTTTTGCCTTTCTTCCGGTAAACGGTCGATCAGCCGATCCGGATTGATCACCTCGGGCGCAGTGTTGGCAGTTTCAACGACCACTGCTGGTTGCGCAAATGGATCCGAAAAAGGATTGGCCAGCAAATCGTCCAATTCTTGATTGACATCCTTGCTGACAGTTTGTTTGTTTTGTCCGGTAGCATCAAATTCGTCCATCAGTATTCCCCCTATATCTCTTCGTCCAAAGCATTTTCTTTGTTCTTTCCTTCATTATCCCTTTTCAAAACTTGCTTTGCAAGCTCCAACTCGATATCCATATCCTCGATATCATTGGACATGAAGCGGACGTAATCTTCGCCGATAAGGCGGCTCATGTCATCAATCGTTTTGGCACAGTTTTCCAGGGCTGCGTATGTTTCTTTCGTTTTGGAAACGTGGCCATCGATGGCGATGTATTTTTCCGTCAGCTCTTTGAGGGTGGGCAGATTCGTGTACAGAAACTTATCAACTTCGTGCAGACGGTTGGGCTGATTGACGATATTTTTGAAGAAGTCCTTCAGGATATCCACCGTATCGTTCCGTGCCGCAATAGCCTTCAGTTTTGAGCGTTGCTGCAGGTTGGTTTCGACGTCCTGGATTGTCGTTTTGGCTTGATTCATCGTGCTGCGGAAATAGGCGATCTGTTCCTTGGTCATCCCTTTGGACTGGTAGAAAGCTTCTTTGTCGGCGCTGACTTTTCCGAATGTGCCCCTTTGATTCTTAGGCTTGTTCGTCCACTGCATCCATCCACCGCTTTGGACGTAGTACAAAAAGATGCCCAAGCCGATGGTCATCCCGATCGAAGTCCAGAAATCGAATCCGAATATGAAAAAGAATACCACCAATGCAATCAGGCAAACTACGCTGGAAAACGTATATTTCAAAATATCCTTGATGTTGCTCCACATAAATTTTTCCTCCTCTGATAACGTGCTGTTCACTTTGTCTGCGCTTATGCTATTATTCTAGCATAAAAGCATATTGAGCACCTATCGGCCGAAAGGATGATTTTCACTGCCGATAGCCGTTCTGGCTGAATCTTTTGCGGCTATTGTAAATAGTGGAAAAGATAGGTTATGATAATACATGATCAGGACAGTAGATTGGGAGGAACATAAAATGGAATTTGAAGAAAAAACATTGAAAAGCGAAAAAATATTCGACGGTGTCTTGTTGCATTTAGTTAGGGAAGAAGTGCTGCTTCCTAACGGAAAAACTTCAGTCAGAGAGATGATCAGGCATCCAGGTGCGGTAGCGATGATACCATTTACTTCCGACGGGAAAATGGTCATGGTCAGACAGTTCCGGAAACCATTGGATCGGACCGTTGTCGAAATACCGGCTGGCAAATTGGAGACTTCCGATGCGGAACCTTTGCTGGCAGCGATCCGTGAGCTGGAGGAAGAGACCGATTATCGCGCAGAAAAATGGTCTGAATTGACGGTTTTTTATCCGACACCGGCTTATTTAGATGAAAAAATCACAATCTATTTGGCGGAAGGCTTGACGAAAGTCGAAAATTCTTTGCCTATGGACGAAGATGAATTCATCGAAATATTGGAATTGACCTACGACGAAGCGAAAGCTTTGCAGGAATCCGGAGAAATCTGCGATTCGAAAACAATCTATGCCATGCTGTACTGGGAGATGCGTCTTTTGCGGGAAAGAATAGAGGGATAGTATGCCAGAACCAAAGAAACCGCTGATCACCCGAGAACGTTATCGTCAATACAAAAGGGAGCAAACGACAGCGCCGGTGACCGACGCAAATAAAACCGTTCCGCGATCGAAGGATGCAGAGCGTTCCGTGCCGGCAACCGAAAAAAACAACAAGCAGCCTAAGGTTTCTGCAAGGGAGAAAAGCGGAATTCCAACCGAAAAGAAAAGGTCGGAGAACGGTAAGCAAACCAAGTCCGCCAAGCCAAAAATAAAGTTGTTCCGAAAGGACGACAAAACGTCAGCCACCACAAAAGTGCAACGTTTGACGGACAAGGAAAGAGGAAGAAAACTGGACAACTATCTGAACAAAGCCATCCTGATCGTTATCTTATTGATCATTTTGGTCTTTGTGATAGCCTTCGTCCTATGACCTGACAATGCAGCTACAAGGAAGGAACATTTATGATCGGAATTATTGGAGCAATGGAAGAAGAGAATCGTATTTTGTTGGAGAATATGACAGAAAAAATTGAGGAAATACATTTCCACCTCGCTTTTACAAGAGGAAAAATCGAGAATCAAGAGGTGGTATTGGTGCAGTCCGGCATCGGTAAAGTCAACTCGGCCATAGCCACCGCCTTCATCATCGATCGTTATCGTCCCGAATTCGTCATCAATACCGGTTCGGCCGGGGGATTAAAGGAATCCTTGCATGTTGGGGACGTTGTTGTAGCGGATAAAGTTGCTTATCATGATGTTGACGCTACCGCATTCGGCTATTCCGTAGGACAAGTGCCTCAGATGCCGCATTATTATATTGCTGATGAAAAAATCGTTGAAAAGATTACGCGCGCAGCGGGGAAAGTCGGCTTGCACGCTGTAAAAGGGACGATTGTATCAAGCGATTCCTTCATCGCATCCAAAAGCGGCACAAACCGCATCAAGGAACATTTTCCGGATGCCTATGCAACCGAAATGGAGGGCGCATCAATTGCCCAGGCTTGTTACGTATTGGGAACACCTTTCGCAATCATCCGTGCCATTTCCGATGGAGCAAGTGATGGCGCGGCGCTGACGTTCGATGAATTCATCGTCGAAGCCGGGAAAAAATCCGCAGAAATGGTCATCGAATTGCTGAAAAACAGCGCAGAGTAGACCGTAATTGAACCACTCACCTGATAATGGGGGAGTGGTTTTTATCATCTGTTGTACTTTTGATGGTGCTTTCCTGAAGGAAGGGTTAAAGGTTGTATGCTGTTTTTAAAATATTGTACAATAAGGATGAAATGTCAAGCTAAGGAGGGGTCTTGAATGCGCCAAGAACTGGTGATCGGACAAGGGGACAGACCGGCAATCATTCATCTGGATAAGCTGAATCGGCATGGATTGATCGCCGGGGCGACCGGTACGGGGAAAACGGTGACTTTGAAGGTGATAGCGGAACAATTGAGCAAAGCCGGTATTCCGGTATTTCTCGCGGACGTCAAAGGTGATTTGGCAAGCATTGCGGAACCGGGTGAGTTGAATGAAAAAATAATGGAGCGGGTGACAAAGTTGCAGCCGGAGGATTTTGAGCCGCGGGCGTATCCGGTTGAACTTTTGGATATCTTCGGAACGAACGGTGTACCGGTGCGGACAACCATTTCCGATATGGGGCCGATTCTGTTGTCCCGTCTATTGGGACTCAATGAAACGCAGGAAGGGATCATGAACATCGCATTCAAAGTGGCGGATGAAAAGCAACTCTTGCTCATTGATATCAAAGATTTGCGGGCGATCCTGAATTTCGTCGGAGACAACGCAACAGAGCTGCGCCGAGAATACGGCAACATTTCCAAACAATCAATCGGTGCAATCTTAAGGGGCTTACTGGTGATCGAGGAACAGGGTGGCGATCTTTTCTTTGGGGAGCCGATGTTCGATATCCAGGATTTATTGAAGATAGATGCAGCAGGCCGCGGTTATGTGAACATTCTGATGGCGAATCGCCTGTTCATGTCGCCAAAACTATATTCGACCTTCCTGTTGTGGTTCCTTTCAGAGTTGTATGAGCAATTGCCTGAAGTCGGGGATCTTGAGAAACCAAAGATTGTTTTCTTTTTTGATGAGGCCCATGTGCTTTTCCAGGACATTCCGGATGTGCTCGAGGAAAAAATCGAACTCATTGTCCGGATGATCCGTTCGAAAGGAGTCGGGGTCTATTTTGTGACGCAAAATCCAACCGACTTGCCGAACGACATTTTGAGCCAATTGGGCAACAAAATCCAGCATGCCTTGCGGGCCTTTACGCCGAGGGAGCAAAAGACCGTCAAATCGGTAGCCGAAACTTTCCGCCAGCATGAAGGAGAGGGATTGGAAAAAAAATTGACGGAACTGAAGGTCGGTGAAGCGTTGGTGTCTTTTCTCGATCCGGAAGGGATTCCTGGCTATGTTCAGCAGGTCATGATTTATCCTCCGGAGAGCAAAATGGGCATCCTGGATCCGCTCGTCAAGGAAGAAAAAATCAACCGTTCTTTGCTGTATTACAAATACAGTGAGGCGATCGACAGGGAATCCTCCTACGAACAATTGCAACGATTATCGGAAATCAAAGCGATTGAGTTGGAGGAAAATGAAGAACTTGCCGCAAGAGACAAGGAAAAATTTGAGCGGTTGAAACAGCTTGAAAAAGAGCGTCAAAATGAACAAGTGCAACGGAAACGAACGAGCAGTTCCCGCGATTCCACAATGGACAGATTCACAAAAAATTTGATGTCCCAAGTAGGCAGGGAAGTCGGGCGCGTCATCTCGCGTGGCATTTTGGGCATCCTGAAAAAATGAAGCCAGACCTAAAAAACCAGTCATCAAAGGTAATATCATTAACTTCAGCAATTTAATAACTGTAAAAAAGCGGGTATGCATGCCCGCTTTTTTTAATATACTAGGAAAGTATAAAATTTTTCGGATTGAAAAGTGCTTCACCGTAGGTGTTTCACACGTTTGCAAAATGTTTCATGCACCTAAAATGATGGCCAGATGTTCAGCAGCTATTCGATAAATTTCGATCAGACATGAGGCCAAATTGTTGGATGTTTCTCGACATTCGATAATCTAGGCTTGATCGGATGTCAAATTGTCGGATCCACCTCACCTATTCGACAATTTTGCCCACCGTGCTAAGCATTTCTTCTGCTTTCTGATTGCCAACCCATCCCATTTTCTCCCGCTGCTAATTTGTGAGCACCCTTAAGTTGCGTAATTGTCAGCAATGGCTGGTCTTTGATTTTTCGAGGTTTAAAATTTCGGATATTGGTGGCGCTTTCCTTAAAATAGCTTACTTTTATTCATGAAAATCTCATATTTGGTCTTGTGTTTTATTTCCGCATCCAGTAGAATAGCACCTATACCACTAATTGAGAATGGTTCTCAATTAGAATCGTTATCATTAAGTAGTTTCTTTTGGAAGATGGTGAGTAGATGTTGAAGAAAATATTGCTTGTTCTGATGGTGGCAGTAGCAATCGTACTTTCCCTCGGCGTGGGAACAGCTGCGTTTTCACTGGAACAGTTTTGGGTCGGGAGCAACACGGACCGTTTGATCTTATTGTCGTCACGCCTGCCAAGGACCATTACGGTTCTATTGGCTGGTGCGGGCTTATCTTTATCCGGACTAATAATGCAGTCATTGACGCAGAATCGATTTGCCGCTCCTGATACAGTCGGAACGGTAGATGCAGCAAGAGTCGGTATGCTGTGCGGCATGATTTTCTTTCCGGGTTTATCGGTTGTGGGGAAGATGACCCTCTCTTTCCTCTTTGCGGCGGCGGGGACCTTCCTTTTTTTGGTGGTGGTGAACCGCTTGCCTTTCAGGAGCCAGATGACGATCCCTTTGCTGGGCTTGATGTACGGAAATATTTTGGGAGGGATCGCCAATTTTTTTGCCTTCCGCTTCAACGTCACGCAGAACCTTTCCGCCTGGATGCAAGGTGATTTTTCGTTGGTCATCAAAGGGCAGTATGAGGGGATGTACCTCATCTTCCTGTTGTTTTTGGCACTCTATTTTTTTGCCGATCATTTTACGATTGCACGTTTCGGGAAAGACGCGGCCAAAAACCTTGGCCTGCCTTTTGAAGCAGTCCTGTTCATCGGGACGCTGTTCGTCTCTTTGACTGTCGCTGTCATCCTGAGTACGGTCGGCAATCTGCCATTTTTAGGAGTCATCATCCCGAATCTTGTCTCGTTGCGTTTCGGTGATAACATCCGCAATACCCACGGCAAAGTTGCGCTTTTCGGAGCGATATTCTTGCTTCTCTGCGATGTCTTTGCGCGATCGGTCATCCCGCCATACGAAATACCGGTGGAAACGGTTCTGGGTGTTTTCGGCGGTGGCTTGTTCCTGTGGCTGTTGCTGAAGGGAGGACGGACTGCATGAAAAATGTGTTGAAAAACCGCATCATCATGAAACGGTTGGCTGTGATCGCGGTGGCTTTGGCTTTCGGATATTTCTTTTGGAATCAAGGAATCGGCAACGCGTTCATCATGAAGTTGCGGAGCACGAAGCTTTTGACATTCGCCGTCATCAGCATCAGCACTGCTTTTGCAACGGTCAGCTTTCAGACAGTTGTGCACAGCAACTTTTTGACTCCCAGCATTCTAGGGGTCGAATCCTTCTACCGCCTTCTGCAGACAGTGTTGATGTTCTTCAGTTTCTCGCTGCTGGGCAGCCAAATGAATGCGGAATGGCAGTTCATTTTCCTGCTGTTACTGATGCTTGGCAGTTACTTTTTGCTGTACCGGCTTTCCTGGAATCGGAAAAATTACGATATGCAGGTCATTCTGATGATTGGGCTCGTCATGGGTACCTTCTTCAACAGTATCAGCTCCTTCATGCAGGTTCTGATGGATCCGAATGAGTATGACAAGTTGCAGACGAAGCTTTATGCCAGTTTTCAGAACATCAATGATTCTGTGCTTTTCTTGGCCATTCCGATCGCCGTGTTTTCGATCGTCAGTCTGTGGCGCAAGCGGAAAGTATTGGAAGTTTTAGGACTGGGAACGCAAACCGCCAAAAATCTGGGGGTCGCTGTGGAAAAGGAGACGAAGCTCACCTTCATGCACGTCATCCTGTTGATGACAGTATCTGCAGCGCTCGTCGGACCGATGATGTTCCTTGGATTTGTGGCGGCGAATATTGCGTATCGGCTATTCAGGACCTATTGCTTGAACTACTTGTTGCCAGGGGCGAGTCTGCTCAGTTTCGTGATGGTCGTGGCTGGACAATTTCTGGTGGAGGAAGTCTTCAAGCTGCAGACGAATCTGAGTATCTTGGTCGAACTGTTCGGGGGAATCTATTTCTTTTGGTTATTATGGAAGGAAAGGAGCAAGTTATGAAAATCAGTAACGTCAGCAAAGCCTATGAGGATGAAAAGGTATTGGATGACATCTCTTTGGCGATCGAGAAAGGAAAAATCACAGCTTTCATCGGTCCAAATGGGGCAGGCAAAAGTACGCTCCTTTCGGTCATCAGCCGTCTGTTGACCAAGGACGAGGGCATATTGACAATACACGGCAAAGAAATCGAAGCCTGGCAATCCGATGAACTGGCGAAGGAGCTTTCGATCCTGAAACAACAAAATGCCTATCAAGTGCGTATGACGGTCCGCGAACTGGTCTCGTTCGGCAGGTTTCCTTATACGAAGGGCAGGCTGAATGATGAAGATCATGCCATGATCGACAAGGTTCTTGGCTATCTGAACCTTGTGGATTTCTCAAACCGCTATTTGGATACTTTGTCTGGGGGACAACTCCAGCGGGCAGCCATTGCGATGATCCTGGTGCAGGATACCGATTACATCTTATTGGATGAACCTTTGAACAATCTCGACCTGAAGCAAAGTATCGTAACGATGCAGACCATCCGAAACTTGGCTGATGAATTGGGTAAAACCATTCTTGTCGTCATCCATGACGTTAATTTCGCTTCCGTCTTTTCGGACAACATCATCGCCATGAAAAATGGGAAAGTATTTCGGAGCGGCACGGTCGAGGAAGTCATCCAGACACAAGTTTTGCAGGAATTATATGAAGTGCCCTTGGAAGTCATCACGACTGCCGATGGGAAAAAACATTGCACTTATCAAGCAATTTAACATAGAGGAGAATGACATATGAAAAAATGGCAAAAGACAATCATAAGTTTTGCAGCACTGTTTACCTTGGCGGCTTGCGGAGCCCAGGGAGGGACTGTCGATACGGCAGACTCAACAACAGCATCCGCCGAGGAAACTGAAGCAACGGTGACCATCGAGGATGCACGCGGATCAATAGAAGTGCCTAAAAATCCAGAAAACGTGGCTGTTTTGGATTTTGGACATTTGGATACGCTGATTGCTTTGGGCAAACAGGAGGCGGTTGCGGGTACTGCGACCGAAAACATGCCGGCTTATCTAGCGGATAAAGCTGATCAATTCGAGAATGTAGGGACGCTTAAGGAACCGAATATGGAGGCGTTGGCGGCTATGGCGCCGGAACTCATCATCATTTCGAACCGCTTGGCGGACTTCGCGGAACAACTGGAGGAAATCGCTCCTGTAGTCGTACTCAGCGTCGACTACACGGACTATTGGGGATCGGTCCAAAAGAACACCACTACCTTGGGGACGATTTTTGACGAGGAGGAAGCAGCGGAAGATGCCATCACAACCTTGGGCGAGGAGATAGAGGCCGTGAAAACGACGACAGCCGGAATCAACGAGAAAACATTGACATTGCTTTTGAACGACGGCAGCATGTCCGCTTTCAGCACGGGCTCACGTTTTGGTTTCATTTATGATACATTGGGCTTCACGCCTGTGGATGCAGCGATCGAGGATTCTACACATGGGCAGTCCATCGGATATGAAGGTTTGCTGGAAATCAATCCGCAAATTTTGTTTGTAGTCGATCGCACGGCGGCTGTCGGGACAGCTTCCGATGAAAATGCGGCGCTATTGGAGAATGAGTTCGTCTATCAAACCGATGCTTACATGAACAATAAAATCATCAACCTGTCCTCCGATTTGTGGTATCTTTCAGGCGGCGGGATTGAATCAATCCATCTGATGGTCGAAGAGCTCGCAGCGGACTTCCAGTAAGCAAAAGATTGTCCCTCTTATGGATTTTTCTCTATAATGATGGAAGGAAATCAGAAAGAGGTGCACGGTTTGGGAGCAAAACATTTCAATAAGGAAGACTTCAACGTTTTTGACATTCAGGGGCTCGACGAAAGGATGGCGGCCATCCGCGAACGGATCCAACCCAAGTTCCGGTATTTTGCGGAAGCGGGCGCCCGCTTCATGGTTTCGGAAGAGGGTGTTGAGTCGGAGGTGCCTGTCCATATCGCCAAGCACCTGCGCCGGACGAAGTATGCACCTGAGAATACCTGGTGCGCCATCGGTGGGGACACGAGGGGCTACAAGAAATATCCGCATTTCCAGATCGGGATTGCGAAAGAAGGTGTCAGCTTTTATCTTTGTCTGATCGATCAACCAGTCAAAGAAAAAGAAATGGCGGCCACTTTATTGGAACGGATTCCGGAACTGCAAAGATTGCCGCGTGATTACGTCGTTTCGGTCGACCATACCGTGCCGGATGTGCTTCCGATTGAGGCAGTCAATTGGGAGTCTGTCCTGATCCGATTGCGGGATGTGAAGAAAGCTGAGCTGTTGATCGGCCGCAAGTTGGCGCCAGCCGATCCGCGTTTGGCTAGTGAAGAAGACACGTTGGCAGTGATGGAGGAGACGCTTCATGAACTGCTACCGCTCTATCGGGCCTGCATGGAATTATACCGATGAAGGCGGAACCGCGACATACCAAAAAGGACTGAACAGGGATCGCTGTTCAGTCCTTTTTGGTATACAAGGAAAGTATAAAATTTTTCGGATTGAAAAGTGCTTCACCATAATCAGGGCTGAACGAACCCGTTCAGCTTTTCTTGCGTAAATCCGGTTTTCTTGTACAAAAAAACGGCAAATTGCTTTGCCGGTTCCTTGATGCCGCTCTCCGGGGAGATTAGCCTAATTTGTTGTAGTATTCTACTACGAATGACTCATCGATTTCAGCTGGCAATTCTTCGCGAACTGGCAGACGGTTCAATGAACCTTCCAATTTTTCTTCGTCGAAAGTAATGAAGTCAGGACGTCCGAACAAAGCTTCAGCAGCTGCTTTAACAACTACCAAGTTTTTGGATTTTTCACGCAAGCCGATTACTTGGCCAACAGCCACTTCGTATGAAGGGATATCGACACGTTTGCCATCGACAGTTACGTGACCGTGGTTAACTAATTGACGTGCTTGACGACGAGTAGAAGCCAAACCTAAACGGTAAACTACGTTATCCAAACGTTGTTCCAATAAGATCATGAAGTTAACACCTTGTTTACCTTCTTTGATTTTACCAGCTTTTTTGAATAAAGTTGCGAATTGGCGTTCGTTCATGCCGTACATGTGACGCAATTTTTGTTTTTCTTGCAATTGCATAGCATATTCAGATAATTTTTTACGGTTGTTAGGGCCGTGTTGACCTGGAACGTATGGACGACGCTCCAATTCTTTACCTGTTCCCAAAAGGGAGATGCCTAGACGACGAGCTTGTTTCCAACTTGGTCCTGTATAACGTGACATAATAAAATTCCTCCAATAAATGTTTGATTTTTGGAGTAAAATAAGAATGATAAGTCAGCAATGCGTGCAGGTCATCCTTCAATCTTCACCTTATGCAGCCGCAAGGGTACGCAATTGAACCATCTACAGATGGCGATGAACTGTTGACGCGGGTGCTTCTTTCTCGCTGCATTATTTTACACGAAGATTATTGTACCAAACAATGGAAGTTAATACAATGGAAAAGTGATGTTTTTCCTGTTTTGGGCTGTTGTGGAACGCTTTTACCATTCCAAGGAAAGGAATTAAGTTTCCATATAATTTTCTGGTTTCTGATTGGTTCTTTCTATGTTATACTAAAAAATGAGATATATTGGGCGTTTTCAATTTTAAATCAAATAAACGAAATTGTCGGAATAGGTGGAGGATTTATTGATGGAGTTTATATATTGGTTAGTAGCGATAATATTGTTAGTATTGGTCGGGTATGGTGCGATCATGTATTTGACAAGACAACAAGCGAATCGGATCAAAGCAATCGATGAGAAGAAACAAAAAGCGATGGCCATACCGGTGGCCGACAATCTGTTCACGTTGAAAAACATGAATTTGACAGGGCAAACGAAGCGCACCTATGAGAGTTGGCAAGCCACGTGGCAGACCATTACGCGTTTTCAGTATCCTGAAATTGAGGCGGCGCTGGTCAGTGCCGAACAGTACATTCAACGCATGAATTTCATCAAAGCGAAGCAAGCCATTTCGCAAGCGGACCAATTGATCGATGAAACAAAAAACAGCGTCGAAAAAGTGAACAAGGCACTCGAAAAATTATTGGAAAGTGCACAGGAAAACCGGAAAGAATTGGAAGAAATTCAGGAACGCTACAATAAAATCCGCAAACAATTACTGGCGCATAGCTTCACATTCGGTCCAGCCATCGAAACGTTGGAGAAGAACCTGAACTATATGGAGCTGGATTTCACGAAATTCAACTCATTGACGAACGAGGGCGACCATATGGAAGCCAAAGAAATTTTATCGCGCATCGAGCAGGATTTGCTGGTGATGGAAGAAGTCGTCGAAAAGATTCCTGAACTGAACGAAAAAATCAAAACAGAGTACGAAGAGCAAGTGAACGATCTGAAAGACGGCTACAAACGCCTATTGGATGAAAAGTACATTTTCGAAGGTGTGGATGTACCTGCTGAGATAGCTGAGGTCGAAAAAGAAATCCAGGAAGCAAAAGATTCCATCGGCCTTGCTGATATCAATGAAGCCGGCAAGAAGATGGATAAGGTCGAACGCGATATCGAAGCGGTCTATGCCATCATGGAGAAGGAAATGGAAGCCAAGGATTTTGTGGGACGCCATACGGCTAATCTGCAAAAGAAAATGGACCATGTCCTGCAGAGCAATCGTTATGTGCTGCTGGAAATCGACCGCGTTTCCCAGAATTACTTCCTGAACAAAAATGAGCTGGGCCGCGCGCAAGAGTTCGAAGAGCAGTTGCTGAAGGAAAATGAAGCTTTGCGTTACTACGAAAAGATGATGAAGGAACATGAGATTTCCTATTCAGTCGTCCGTGAATATTACGAAAAAATCAGCCAGCGTCTTTCCGAAATCGACAAAGAACAGTCCGAATTGGTAAGCAACCTGAGCGATTTGCGCAACCGCGAAAAGGAAATCAAGGACAGTATCGATCTTTACGAGTTGGACATGCGCAATATGAAACGGACAATCGAAAAATACCATCTGCCTGGCTTGCCGAAAGTCTATTTGGATCTTTTCTTCTCGGTAACGGACCGCATCGAAGATTTGGCTTCCAAATTGAACCGCGTGAAGATCGATATGGATGAAATTGATGCGATTTCCAAGATGTGCGAAGAGGATATCGAAATGTTGGATAACCAAACGCAAGCAATCGTGGACAATGCGATGCTGACAGAGTATATGATCCAGTACGCTAACCGTTTCCGTCATTCGCATGTGGAGATCGAAAATGCCATCAACAAAGCTTTGGTGCTTTTCCATCGCGAATATGACTATGAAGGTGCGTTGGAAGCCATCAAACTTCCGCTGAATCGCGTCGAATCAGGGGCTGCCCGCAAAGTGGAAGAATCCTATCAGGAAGAAAAGAATCGCCGCTACTATTAAATTCAGAACCAAAAATACGCAGGGGTCGGGACGTTGTCTCGGCCCCTTTTTCGATGCTGTCAGATGGGAACGCAAGAAATTTAAGCCGTATGCTTTTCATGGTCAGGCATTTTCTATATAATGGATAGGATATCCCGATGAGAGTGCAAAGTCAGTAAGGAAGTGTAGATAAAAATGATTTATTTTGACAACAGTGCGACAACAAAAATGTATCCGGAAGTTTTGGATACTTACCGGAAGGTCAATGAACAATTCTTTGGCAATCCCTCCAGTCTGCACAGATTAGGTAATGAAGCGGATGCTTTGCTGCAGCAATCGCGTAAACAGGTCGCACAATTGCTGGGCGCCCAACCGGATGAAATTTTCTTCACGAGCGGCGGCACAGAGAGCGACAACTGGGCGATCAAAGGCACAGCGATGGAGAAGTTCGCTTCAGGGAAACACATGATTGCCTCTTCTGTCGAACATCCTGCCGTCTCTAAGTCATTGGAGCAGCTGGAGAAGCTAGGTTTTGAAGTCACCTACTTGCCTGTCGATGCGGACGGAATCGTGTCCATCGAGGAGCTTGAGAAAGCGATAAGAAAAGATACGGTCCTGCTGAGCATCATGGCCATCAATAATGAAGTCGGCAGCATCCAACCAATCGAGGCCATCGGCGCGTTGCTGGAAAATTATCCTTGGGTCCATTTCCATGTGGATGCCGTGCAGGCAGTCGGCGAATGCGAGCCGCTAATCCGCCATCCCCGTGTGGATCTTTTGTCGCTTTCAGCGCACAAATTCCACGGCCCAAAAGGCATAGGGATCCTTTACAAAAAACATGGCAAACGGATCGCACCGCTGTTAACCGGAGGCGGTCAAGAGTCAGGGATGCGCAGCACAACAGAGAATGTGGGGGGGGTCGCAGCGATGGCGAAGGCTCTGCGCATGACGCTTGAAAGCAGTGCTTCAAGCCGCAAGCAAGAACAGTTGGTTCGGAGCAAGCTGGTTGCAGCCCTTTCGGAATACGAGGATGTCAGAATCTTTTCGCCTGAAGGCGGAGCCGGCCATATCCTCTGTTTCGCCATGAAAGGCGTCCGGGGAGAAGTGATGGTCCACGCATTCGAAAGCCAAGGTATCTTCATTTCAACAACCAGCGCCTGCTCGAGCAGGAAGAAAGGCACCCCCTACACATTGGGATCGATGGGCGTGCCCGTTTCCTGGAGCCAATGTGCGGTCCGGATAAGCCTTTCCGGCGAGAATACGGAAGCAGAAGCGGAAACCTTCATTGAACATTTCCGGAAATTGCACGAACAATTCCAAAAGATACAATAGAATAACTGACAGATTGGAAGAGAAGATAAATGGAAACGCACATTCAAATCCGCTTTGGCGAATTGTCCACCAAAGGAAAAAACAAAAAACGTTTTGTCCAACAATTGGCGCAAAATGTCAGGATGGTCACAAAGGATCATCCTGAAATCAAAATCAAACCCGAGCACGACTTTATGTTGTTGGAACTGAATGGAGCTGACGAAACTGACATTCTCGATCGTCTCCAACATGTGTTCGGAATCCAAAATTATTCCCCTGTCTATCTGGTCTCGCGAGATCTTAGCGAAGTGAAACGGATTTTGGTGGAGTTGCTTGCCAAAATGGATACTGCCGGCAAGACATTCAAAATCGCCACACGTCGTTCGGATCATGACTACGAGCATGACACGACCTTCATGAATGCCGAGTTGGGGGCCACCGTTTTGGATGCTTTCCCGGGCGTTGCGGTCAAGATGAAGCAGCCGGATATCCTTGTGCGCGTAGACATCAAGACCAGTGGCATTATGCTCAGCACGCAAACTTATCAGGGAGCTGGCGGCTTGCCTGTCGGTACCGGCGGCAGAGGCATGCTCATGCTTTCGGGCGGAATCGATTCGCCGGTGGCTGGTTATCTTGCCATGAAACGCGGTGTTAAGATCGAGGCAGTGCATTTCCACAGTCCGCCGTACACTAGTCCGCAAGCCTTGCAAAAAGCCAAAAATCTGGCTGGGAAATTGACCAAATTCGGCGGTGAAATTCAGTTCATCGAAGTGCCGTTCACGGAAATCCAGGAAGAAATCAAAGAGAAAGTGCCTGCGGATTATCTGATGACGGTCACGCGCCGGATGATGCTGCGGATCACGGATGCCATCAGAGCGGAACGTAAAGGACTGGCTATCTTCAACGGGGAATCTTTGGCCCAAGTTGCTTCCCAGACGCTGGAAAGCATGGTCGCCATCAATGATGTCACAACGACGCCGATCATCCGCCCGGTAGCAACGATGGACAAATTGGAAATCATCGCATTGGCACAGAAAATCGATACGTTTGATTTGTCGGTGCAACCATTCGAGGATTGCTGCACGATTTTTGCGCCACCGTCGCCAAAAACGAAACCGCATTTGGATAAGGCCAGACGCTTTGAAGCGCTCCTTGATTTGGAACCGCTCGTGGCGCGTGCGATTGCGGGCGTCATTGTGTCGAGCATCACCGGCCGTGAGGACACCGCCAGCCAAGACGAGGCACTTTTTTCTGATCTGCTTTGATTTGTCCTGCGAGAGCGTATCTTTACCATTAATCACCGCTTATCTGTATAATGAAAGTATTATCGGTTAAGGGGGAATGTTTTCATGCAAGTCACATTGAAGGGTGAAATTGTTGAAGTTTTAGGGACGCAGCCAGTGGTTGGGAAGAAGGCGCCGGCGTTTTCGTTGTACAATACGGAAGACGAAAAGGTAGCTTTGGATGATCTGCGCGGTTCAGTTGTCTTGATCAGCGTATTCCCAGATATCAATACGAGCGTCTGCGACAAACAAACACGCACATTCAACGAGACGGCGGCGAACATCGAAGGCTTGAAGTTGTTGTCGGTTTCGAGAAATACAAAAGAAGAATTGAATGACTGGTGCTCGGCGAACGGCATCGATATGCAGATGCTGCATGACGACGCAGGCGAGTTCGGCGAAGCTTATGGGCTTAAAATCCCAAAAATGGGCAACAAGTTGGCCCGCAGCGTGTTCGTCATCGACAAAGAAGGCGTCCTGTCCTATATGGAAATCGTCCCTGAAATCGCGACGGAGCCGAATGAAGAAGCAGCATTGGATGCTGCCAAAAAATTACTCTGATCGCATTGAGATTTCAATCAAAAGGTGCTAAACTAGTGGAGTATAAATAAAGCTTCGATCAAGAAGAGTAACTTACCCGGAACCACACAAGAGAGAAAAGCGTTTGGTGAAAGCTTTTTTGGGGAAGGAAAGTGAAGTAGCTTGTGAGCAAGTTGCGTGAAGGTCTATGGACTGAGTAGCGCAGCTCGGAGTATTCTCCGTTATCAAAAAGAGAGACAGGAATCCGATTCCTGTAATTTAGGTGGTACCGCGATTCATATCGTCCTGCATATTCGTATGCAGGGCGTTTTTTTTCGCAACAAATCGATGTAAAAAAGAGAGAGGAAGTGGCTGAATGTCTAAAGCAGACGCAATGCCGACAAAATATCAATCCCAGCAAGTGGAATCTGGGAAATATCAAAAATGGGTGGAAGCGGGGCTGTTCAAGCCTAGCGGTGACAAGAGCAAAAAACCGTATTCAATCGTGATTCCGCCTCCAAATGTAACGGGAAGACTGCACTTGGGCCATGCCTGGGATGTGACGTTGCAGGATATGCTGATCCGCCAAAAACGCATGCAGGGATTCGATACATTGTGGTTGCCGGGTATGGACCACGCCGGCATCGCTACCCAAGCCAAGGTTGAAGCGAAATTAGCCGAAGAGGGCCTTACCCGTTATGACTTGGGTCGAGAGGCCTTTGTCGACAAGGTTTGGGAATGGAAAGAAGATTACGCCAGCGTCATCCGCGAGCAATGGGGAAAAATGGGCATTTCCGTTGATTATGATCGGGAGCGATTCACATTGGACGACGGTTTGTCGGATGCAGTCCGTAAAGTCTTCGTCGGCTTGTACGAAAAAGGCTTGATCTATCGCGGTGCCTACATCATCAACTGGGATCCCAAAGCGAAAACTGCCTTATCCGACATCGAAGTCATCCATAAGGACGTGCAGGGCGCCTTCTACCACTTCCGCTATCCGATGACGGATGGTTCGGGCTATCTGGAATTGGCGACTACCCGTCCGGAAACGATGCTTGGTGATACCGCCATTGCTGTTCATCCGGAAGATGAAAGATATCAGCAGTTCATCGGCAAGACCGTGACTTTGCCGCTGGTGAACCGGGAAATCCCCGTCATAGCCGATGATTATGTCGAGATGGACTTCGGGACCGGGGTCGTAAAAATCACACCGGCTCATGACCCGAACGACTTTGAAGTCGGTCTGCGCCACGATTTGCCGCAAGTAAACGTCATGAACGATGATGCAACGATGAACGAAGCGGCCGGGAAATATGCAGGCATGGACCGTTTTGCAGCGCGCAAAGCGATCGTTAAAGATATGAAAGAACTGGGCTATTTGGTCAAAGTTGAAGAAATGACCCATAGCGTAGGACATTCGGAACGCACAAATGTTGTTGTGGAACCGCGCATCTCGACGCAATGGTTCGTCAAAATGCAACCGTTGGCTGAACGGGCAGTCGGAAACCAATCCACTGAGGAAAAAGTTTCCTTCTATCCGGAACGATTCGAGAGTACTTTCCTGACTTGGATGGGCAATGTCCACGACTGGGTCATCTCCCGTCAACTGTGGTGGGGACATCAAATCCCGGCCTGGTATCATAAGGAAACCGGCGAAATGTACGTCGGTATGGAAGCCCCAAGCGACAGCGAAAATTGGACACAGGACGAGGATGTTCTGGATACGTGGTTCAGTTCGGCGCTTTGGCCGTTCTCGACGATGGGCTGGCCGGATGAAGAAGCGGAAGATTTCAAACGTTATTTCCCTACCAGCACGTTGGTGACGGGGTATGATATCATCTTCTTCTGGGTAAGCCGGATGATCTTCCAGAGTCTGGAGTTCACGGAAAAGCATCCGTTCGAGAATGTGCTGATTCATGGTCTGATTCGTGATGAGCAAGGACGCAAGATGAGCAAGTCGCTCGGAAATGGAATCGATCCGATGGAAGTCGTCGAAAAATATGGGGCGGATGCCTTGCGTTGGTTCTTGGCCAACGGATCCGCACCGGGTCAGGATGTCCGCTTCAGCTATGAAAAGATGGATGCAGCCTGGAACTTCATCAATAAAATCTGGAATGCCAGCCGTTATGTGCTGCTGAATCTGGAAGATCTGACATTCGATGCTATCGATATCTCAGGAGAGAAGACAATCGCCGATAAATGGATCCTTTCCAGCCTGAACAAGACCATCATAAAAGTGACAGATCTGTTCGAGAAGTTTGAGTTCGGGGAAGCCGGTCGCTTGTTGTACCGTTTCATCTGGGACGATTACTGCGACTGGTATATCGAAATGTCCAAGGAAGTGCTGCAAGGGGAAAATGAAGAGGCGAAACAGACAACCCGCAGCATCTTGGCATATGTTTTGGATAATGTGTTGCGCTTATTGCATCCGGTCATGCCGTTCGTCACCGAAGAAATTTGGCAGAATGTACCGCATCAAGGCGATTCCATCGTGACGGCAGCCTATCCGGAAGCGGATCACAGCCAGATCGATGAAGCCGCTGAAGAAGCCATGGAAAAACTGATCGAGTTGATCCGCGGCGTCCGCAATGTCCGCGCTGAAATGAACACACCGTTGTCCAAGAAAGTTCCGATGCAATTGAAAGTCAATGACGAGGAGACCGAAGCGATTTTCCGCGCCAATGAATCGTACATCTTCCGCTTCTGCAATCCGGATACACTGGAAATCGGCCAACACATCCAGGCAGCCAGCGACGCTGTCACCGCAGTTTTCTCAGGCGGAGAGGTATATATGCCATTGGCCGGTCTGATCAAATTGGAAGATGAGATTTCCCGTCTCGAGAAGGAAGCGGAGAAATTGACCAAAGAAGTCGACCGTGTTGATAGCAAGTTGAACAATGAAAAATTCATCAGCAAAGCCCCGCAGGCTGTAATTGATGGAGAGAAGCAAAAAGGAGCGGAATACCGCGAAAAATTGGTGGCTGTGGAAGAGCGCATCGCTGCCCTAAAAGAACAGTTAGCTTGATGTTTGGATCAAATTGAACAAGAAGAACCCTATTGGCAAGTTCCTTTGTAGATAGGGTTCTTCTTAAATAGAAATGGAGTGAAGAGGCAAATGTTTGCAACTTATGAAGAAGCGATGGAATGGATCCATACCCGCAAAGGCATGGGCCCAAAACCGGGAATAGTCCGGATGAAATGGTTGATGGAAAAACTGGATCACCCGGAACGTAAATTCAGATCCATCCATATTGCCGGAACAAACGGAAAAGGATCGAATGTTGCTTACTTGAGAAGCCTGTTCATGGCGGCTGGTTATACGGTTGGGACTTTCACGTCGCCGCATATCGTCAGTTTCAACGAAAGGATCGGTGTGAATGGAGCGAATATTCCGGATGAGGATGTGCTGGAGCAAGCGAACATACTGCATGCACTCTATGAGGAAATCAGCCTGACCGATATGGGTCCGCTGACGGAATTCGAAGTGGTGACCGCAATGATGTTCTCCTATTTCGGTTCCCACCCTTGCGATGTCGTTTTGTTGGAAGTCGGCTTAGGCGGGCTTTACGATAGCACAAATATTGCCGAACCGGATCTGTCGCTCATCACGACGATAGGCAAAGACCACAGCAATATCCTTGGGGATACCCTTGCGGAAATCGCCTATCAGAAAGCGGGCATCATCAAGCAAGAGACACCTGTTGTCATCGGAAGATTGCCTGAAGTGGCCGTGGCGGTTATGCAGGACACTGCAGAAAGACAGGCTGCACCTTTGTATGCATTCGGCCCGGACTTCAGCGTCTCCAACTGGCATGAGGGTTCCGATTACCACGAAGTCTTTGATTTCTCATCCCGATTGGGGACGTTCGAAAACCTTGAAATCACACTGATGGGTGGACATCAAGTAGACAACGCGGCTACAGCGCTGCAAACGTTCTTGCTGTTCTGCGAAAAACACGCTTTAAGCTACTCGGAAGCGACAGTCAAAGCAGGACTTCTGGGGGCGGCCTGGCCGGTCCGGATGGAAATCATTTCCCAAGCTCCGTTTGTCATGTTGGATGGTGCCCACAATATCCCAGCAATGGAAGTTCTGACTGAAGCGATCAAGAAGAAGTTTGCTGACAAAGACATCACCATTCTGTTGGCGGCGTTGGCAGATAAGGATCTGGAGGAAATGGGCCAGTTGATCAAGTCGATTCCCGGCAGCAAACTACACGTTACCAGTTTCGATTTCCCGAGGGCTGCATCAATCAAGGAATTGTGCGAGCGGATGGGCGTATCGCAAGCGGCAGCCTACGAAGATTGGCGCTTTGCGATCGATGATCTGACGACGAAACAGTCCGAAGGGGGTATGTTGTTGGTTACAGGCTCGCTGTATTTTCTTTCCGAAGTAAGACATTATTTATTAAAGGATGAGGAGTTTTGAAATGCGTAAAAAAGCGATCATTTTTGATATGGATGGATTGATGTTCGATACGGAAACGTTGGGCTATCAGGCACAAGGTGAATTGGCTGAAGAAATGGCCTTGCCGATAGCATTCGACTTCGATTATTACCTGAAACAAGTAGGAAGATCCGACAAAGACGTGATGCCTGAATTGGCTTCCGATTTCGGGGATGCTGAACTGGCTGAACGATTTCTGCGGAAAATGAAGAAGAGGCAGACGGACATCGCTTCCGAGCAATGGCTCCCGGTCAAAAAAGGCCTTTATGATCTGTTGGCTTTTCTGAAGCAGGAAGGCGTGGTATGCGTTGTCGCATCCAGCAGCCGGAGGAGTGAGGTCAGTTTTTACCTAGAATTGGCTGATATTTCGCAGTACTTCCGCTACCAAGTCTGTGGAGATGAAGTATCTTTCGCCAAACCGGACCCGGAAATTTTCGTTAAGGCCTGGAAACCCCTCGGCATTCCGAAAGAAGACTGTCTGATCCTGGAAGATTCGCTTAACGGTATCCGCGCAGCCTATGATGCGGGCATCGAAGTGATCATGATCCCGGATCTCATTGTTCCTGATGACGAAGCAAAAGCCAAAACGATAGACATTTTGCCGGATCTGCACGCGGTCATGGATTGGCTGAAAGAGAAATAACCTGTATTGCTCCTTCCTGCGTATTTATTGGGTAGACAGAAGGAAAGGGGTAAAACAATGGTGCAAGAAACAAATCTACTGATGGAGGTCCCAAAAGCCTCGCGTCCGCGTGAAAGATTGGATCAGTTCGGAGAAAAAGCCTTGGCGACGCATGAACTATTGGCGATCATTTTGCGGACAGGGCCCAGAGACAGTAATGTCATTCAATTGGCATTGCGGGTTCTGAATGAGTTCGAAGATCTGCATTCCTTGAAGATGGCTTCACTGGAAGAGTTGACTTCAATAAATGGTATCGGCCGAACCAAAGCAATCGAAATCAAGGCCTGTGTCGAATTGGGGGTACGCGTAGCCAATGCCACACAATTGAAGAGTGGAACAATCACTTCGACGCAGAGCGCCGGCACACTTTTGCAGAAAGAGATGCGCGATCTGCAGCAAGAGCACGTGGTGGCTGTCTATCTGAACACAAAGAACGAAATCATCAAGAAGAAGACGATATTCATCGGCAGCTTGAACAGTTCGGTCGCCCATCCGCGCGAGATTTTCCGGGAGGCGGTAAGGTTCGCGGCTGCGCGGATCATCCTCGCGCACAATCATCGTGAGACACGTTCGCAATTGAAAAGATTGCGCACACTGTCCGAATTGTCCTAAGGCAAAAGGAAAGTCGTGAACTCCAAGCCCGACGGGTGAAAT